>JBGSMY010000276.1:0-16714 GCA_041739975.1 Pirellulaceae bacterium | reverse complement strand
ATGGCTGACAATAACTGCAGCAATCCCACACCGGCGGGTGTACTCAAACTAATCTCCTTAATGGTAAACTACATTCCGTTAACTTCAGACAGCCATTATACGAATCAAATCCGCGCAGGTTCAATTAATGATTAGCCCTGGTTGGTGGTGGGCATTACTAGCCTTAGTTTGCTATTTGCTGTTGGGTTCGCTGGTTCCGGGAATCGTTGCCGGAGCATTGTTCGTTGTAATCATGGCCAGCGGTTCGGCTTCTTAAATTTCACAAGACTTTCTGATCGATTGGCTGCCAATGTGCTACCGAAGCAACCAGCAAAACTCGGCAGTCGGTCGATGTTCACTCTTTTCTACCTGAAAAAATTTGTCAAATCGCTTGTCGGTCCACTACAATGCGGTCGTGCGGCTTTGCGTTGCGACCGAGCTTTTCTCGCGCCATTGCGGCGGTTCTCGCGCCCAACGAATCTTAAGGAGTGGAGAGTGGAACATGAAGAAAAAATTCGAGCTGTTGCGGCTGGCCGGCAATAAAGCCCGGCTGCTGGCGGGCTGCTTGTTGGTTGCCTGGAGTTGGAATTGCGTCGCGGCGTCGGCTCAGACTTTGGAATTAACTCAAGTTGCCAGCGGGTTAACGCAACCGATCTATGCAACTCATGCACCTGGCGACCCCAACCGTTTGTTTGTGGTTGAGAAAACGGGAACGATTAAGATTCTCAATCTCGGCACCGGTACGGTTAACGCCGCCGCGTTTCTGTCGCAAGCGGATTTGTCTAACGGAACGGGATTCACCAGCAATGGCGAACGAGGCCTGTTGGGTTTGGCGTTCGATCCGAACTATCAAGCCAATGGACGGTTTTACGTCAACTATACCGATGGTTCGGGCAATACTCAGATTCGTCGTTTCGAACGACTTAATGCCGATCAAGCCAACGGCGGATCAACTTTGAATGTCATGAGTATTACGCAGCCTTTTTCAAACCATAACGGCGGCTGGATGGATTTTGGTCCCGATGGCCAGATGTATGTCGCATCCGGCGATGGCGGCAGTGGCGGTGATCCGCAGAACAACGGCCAGAATCGGAATACGCTGTTGGGAAAGATGTTACGACTCGACGTTTCGGGCGACGATTTCCCTGCGGACCCTAATCGAAACTATCGCATTCCATCGGACAATCCGTTTGTCGGGCAATCGAATGTGCGCGAAGAAATCTGGGCGTATGGACTTCGCAATCCATGGCGCAATAGTTTTGATCGATTGACCGGCGACTTTTATATTGCTGACGTCGGCCAAGGCTCGCGGGAAGAAATCAATTTCCAACGATTTGACAGCGATGGCGGCGAGAATTATGGTTGGCGACTGCGCGAGGGAACGTTGGGAATTTCGGTACCCGGAGCGATCGATCCGTTCTATGAGTATTCGCATGGCAATGGAACGAATCAGGGCAGCAGTATAACTGGGGGTTACGTCTACCGCGGTCCGATTGATGCGTTGCAGGGCCACTATTTCTTTTCGGACTACGTCAACAACCGTTTGTGGTCAGTTCAGGTTGACGGGACCGATCCCACGTTGTTCGAGGGTACAAACTATACGAACTTTTTTGACTGGACCGACATTCTTACGGTCGACAGCGGGCCATTTCGCCGCATCGCATCGTTTGGCGAAGATTCGTTGGGCAATTTGTATATGCTGAATTTGGAAAATGGTCTGATCTTTAAGGTAACCGGGGGCTCGATCCCTGAGCCTGCGGTTGGCTTAATAGGACTTGTCTTTTTGGCCGCGAGCACGATGATCCGCCGTCCTCGAACGGCTTAAACTTCATCGTTATTGCGAACAAGATTTATCGCGAGGACACCAGAACCGGTGTCCTCGTTTTTTGCGCGGCGTCAAAATTGTGGTAGCAAATTAGCCGTTGGATTACTCATTTTTTGCAGAATTTGTCGGCAACTTCAAAATTTTTCCAAAAATCCCAAGATTTCCGGGCACCTGGCGAACTAGAACCCATGCAATCGAGTTGACGTTCAAATCGACGGCCACACCACACAAGTTTTTCTTTAGGAGAAGCAAGATGTTAAAGAAAATCACCTTATTCGGTCTGGGCTTGCTGTTGGTAGGGGGCCTGCTGTTCGGCAGTCGTGTAATCCCCTACGCACATACGGCCATCCAAAAAGTCCGCGACACCGCACAGCAATCGGTACCGTTGAGCTTTCAGATCGACTCAGCCCGCGATCAGTTGAAAAAGATTGACCCAGAAGTCAAGAACATGGTTTGGCAAATCGCCAAAGAAAAAGCAGCCATTAAGCGCTTGGAGCGCGAACTGGCCAGTCAAGAAGCGGCTTTGACCCAAAAGCATGACGAGATCATCGCCTTGCGTAACCATTTGACCTCTGGCGAAGAAGTTTTTGTCGCGATCAACGGCAAGGCGTACACCAACGCTCGCGTCGAAGAAGATTTGCGTCATCGCTTCAATATCTACAAGACAGCTGAACAAACCAAAGACCGTTCGGAACAAGTCTTGACGGTCCGCCAACAAGCTTTGCAAGCTGCGTTGGAAAAATTGGAAGCGGCTCAAGCGATGCAACGCGAATTGGAAGTTCAAGTTGAAAATTTAGTTGCTCGCGAACGTATGGTTGATGTCGCCAAGACCGCCAGCAGCATCAATATCGATCACAGCCAATTGGCTCGCACTCGCGAAATGATCGATGATATCTCGGCTCGAATCGACGCCGAAGAAGAAATGTTGGAATTTGCTCCCAAAGCAATGGGTGAAATCCCGGTTTCGACCGAAGAATTCACCACCGGTGGCAATATCCTGGAAGAAATCGACCGCCACTTTTCGAAGAATGTTGAAAGTGACGTCGTGAAAAACTAACGGTACTGCCTACCGTCTAGTGGGCGGATTCAGCGAACTGCTGAATCCGCCTTTTTTTTGGATTTTAGTCTCGACTGAAAACAATCGAACGGTAACCTGGCGATTGAACCTGAAAGCGATACTCGTAGTTGAAATTCACTGTTGAAATTCACTGTTGAAATTCATTGTTGAAATTCATTGTTGAGGCTTGCTGTTAGACGGTTATGCGAAACTCGTGGCGACTTCGCCCCCCTCGCCAGCTTGCTGGCAGGGGGCAAAGTTTGAAAGCTAGAACGCATTTTCCCAAGAACTGTTTTCGCCCCCCTCGCTAGCTTGCTGGCGGGAGGCAAAGTTTGGCAGCCAGAAACCTTTAGTCCTTTTATTTTGCAACAGTTTTATGCAAGCGGTTACCCAACAAATGTCGATCGGCTGGCACGTTATTGCCGCTTTGCAGCGAGATGATTTTTCTCAAGCCGCTCGGTGTCTGCAACAACTTGATTCCCCCCATTGGTTAAGGCGTTGGTTGCAGCCTCGAATTCTAGCGGGTTTACGGCATGAACTGCAGAGTGAATTGGAAACGAACCAACTTGATGCCGCATGGCACTCTTATGAATTAGCCGCACCCCTGATCCGAACGAACAAAGACCAAGAACGCGACGACTGGCGACATTTGCAACAACAACTGACGCTTCGCTCCATTCATCAGATCGAACAATCGATCCAATTGGCCCAGTGGGATATTGCTCAACAGTTATTGAAACAATTGCGCCAACGCGCCGTCGAAAACTGGAGAATCGAGCGGTTGGCCGAACAGCTACAAGCTGCGCATCGCTCCCAAACCAAACAAACATCCCGTGCCGATGTACCCCTAGCCGGTGATTCCAACGAAGGCAATGAAACTGAGTTTCCTGACGCAGTAATGATGTGGATCGACGGCATTGGAGGTTTCTTACTGGTTACTGCTCCGGAAGCATGGATCGGTCGATACGTCGAACAGCCAGGCGTGCAAATCGCACTGGCCGCTGATTTGCACCGCCGCCATGCGCGCGTTGATTATTGGGACAGTGCCCACTGGCTATCGTTAAAGGGTCCGGGCAATGTTGATGGACAAATGATCACAAGTACCCAGCGATTGATGTCTGGCCAAACGATTCGTCTCGGAGGCAGCACGGAATTAAACTATCGGCAACCGTATCCTAATACTGGCACAGCAACCTTAACGATGTCCGGGGCTCATCGCACGATCCCTTGGTCCGATGCGATAATCTTGTTGGGCGAGTCGTTGATGATTGGCAGCGGTCGTCGCAGCCATATTTATTGTCCCGATTGGGAACGGACCTTGGTCTTTTTTCGATGTCGCGGACAATTGTATTTGCGTTGTGGGGGCTCTAATTTAGGCGGCCCGATCGAGCTCGACGGGCGGCGTTTGGACGCTGCCACCCATTTGGTCCGGCCCGACTCGCGAATTGTTGGCGATCGATTTGCGATTAAGTTTGAACCGTTAGAAATTGCCAAACCACAGTCGTCCGGGCGATTGGAAACGAATTAGCCATCCCTGAAAAACCAGATAAATCGGAAAAATTCTCGCGGGATTCCGCGAACTGCGATCCGTTCGCAGACCGCAGCACTGTCCAGCATTGGACTTTGTGAAAAGGCTCACTAGAATGCGATATCAGGCGAACAACTCGAATGATTGGGGACAGCCCGAGCGTGCGGCCATGGGTGAACGAGTCAATGACAAGCAGTGGGAACTCCAACAACGGATCGGCGGAAATCAGTCCGTTGCGGCCGAAGGTTCATCTGCGCCGCCACCGTCACCTACCGGAGGCCGCCCGATGAGATTCACTTATCCTAGTGGCTCGCGTCCTCTCGACGGCTACACCATTAAACGCGGAATTGGCGTTGGCGGATTTGGCGAAGTCTATTTTGCCGTGAGTGATGCCGGCAAAGAAGTCGCACTCAAACGAATCCAACGCAACCTCGATATCGAACTTCGCGGCGTGCGGCAATGCCTCAATATGAAGCATGTCAATTTGATCTCATTGTGGGACATCCGCGGTAACGAACAAGGCGAGAGCTGGGTGGTAATGGAGTATGTCCCGGGACAAAGTTTACGCGAAGTCCTGGAACAGAATCCGCAAGGCTTGCCGGACGATCAAGTCAAAACTTGGTTTACATCGATCGCCGCCGGTGTAAGTCATTTGCACGATCATGGAATTGTTCATCGCGATTTGAAACCGGGAAATGTGTTTTACGATGTCGATGAACAAGTCGTCAAAATCGGCGACTATGGGCTTTCTAAATTTATCTCTTGCAGTCGACGCAGCGGGCAAACCGAAAGCGTGGGCACGTTTCACTATATGGCGCCAGAAATTGGTCGGGGCGTATATGGTAAAGAGATTGACGTTTACGCCATGGGCGTGATCTTGTTCGAATTACTCTGCGGTGATTTGCCTTTTGACGGCGAGAGTTCCCAAGAGATCATGATGAAACATCTTACGGCAGATCCAAATCTGAGTAAGATCCCCGCACCCTTTCAAACAGTGATCGAGCGATCTTTATTTAAAGATCCCGAACTGCGTTATTCAAACGTCATGGAGATGTGTGCTGATTTACCTTGGGAAGATGTGGCCGCGTCGAGCCAACAAATTGGTCGGCGAAATTCCATCGGACCCATACGGTCTCGGGCGGCCAGTTCACCCGATGGCGACACCAGGGTCGGTACGGGAAATACACCGAATGTGTCGAGTGAATTTGCTCCTGTCGCGGAAGTTTCGCAGCAAGCGGCGACGAGCTCGACTTCGAATGCAACATCCGCACCAAATGCCACAGCTGCGCCGTTTGTCATCAACGAAGAAGTGGCCAACAATGCTGCGAAGACCTTTGCCTTGATGCAACAACGAATACTGGGCGGGGGAGCCGTCAGTGGACCTGGGGGCCGCGTTCCGGTGCTTAGTCCATCGGAAATCGTATTTTCGGAGCCGACGTCAGGCCTATTGAAAAACGCTCCCAAAGAACCAATTGCTCGCGCCGTTCATCAAGGGGTTGTCGAATTAGGACAATGGTGGCGCGGACTCGACTGGTCGACGCCTTGGAAAGTTGCTGCTTTAGTTGTGGCGACTGTCGTGTTGGTTTTAAATTCTACTTGGCTATTGCCCATTTCTTTAATCTTGGGCCTGGTCTATCTGGTGTACTTTAGCATCCGCAGCTTCTTTATGCCGGCAGATCACGAATGGCGCCCGGCATCGCAACTTAATTCCGTCGGGCAGAGCCTAGCGCCAGTGGCATCTTTGACATCCACTTGGCCGGGTAATGAGGTTGGATCGAGCAGTGCGCGGTGGAACACAGCGCCCATGTCTTCATGGCTCGAGCAACTGCAAGCGTGGTTGACGAGTTGTTTTGTAGCGGCGATCGCCTGTGGTTTGTTCAGCTTGTTAGGCCTGATGATAGGCGGCAATACCGTTCAGGCCAACTTTGAGACTTTGGCCGCTTTTGTTTGGACCGTCGGAGTTTCGACCATCGCCAGTTGGTCGATCTTGGGATTAGGAAAACTGTGGGAGTATCGCGAAGGAGATCGGTTATTCCGCCGATTTGTTTCGCTGGGGACTGGAGTCGCCATCGGCATCGTTGCCTTTGGATTGGCAAAAGGTCTGATGATTGAAAATTCATTGTTGGCTTCATCGCAGCAAAATCCATTGTTGGCGATTACGAGTGAAGAAATTGGCAGCGTTCAATCGGTTTGGAATTCAGTCATCAACTTCCCGGCATTATCGAGTTTTATGATCAGTTACAGTCTGTTGTTTGCGACATTGCGTTGGTGGAAATTGGCGGCACCGGACCGCCGAGCGCGGATCAGCATTTTCGGTTCGGGACTTTGTCTCGTGGTTGCTGCAATCTGTAGTGAAATCTTTGATATGAACTCTATCAGCATGGTTGTCGTCGCCGGCGTCACGTGTTTAGCCGTGCAACTTGCAGCCCCTAACGGCGCCGTTTCTGTCCCGGCAGCCGAATTAGTTTCAACCCAACGAACTCATTATCGTCCCCAACCAGCGCAGAGCCGATAGGTGTTTGCGGTTACAACAGATACGTAGTGAGACCAATGAATACACGCGTGGATCGAGAAATTGTTTGGTGGATGGCGCGTCTAGCCGTAATTTTTAGTTGGATTGTCGCAGGCTCCAGCTCGGCATCCTCCGCAGCGCTGCGGGCACAAGAAACATCGGAATCGCCAGTGATGGTTGAGGCCGAAGGGGATATCGTCGATACCAATGCCGAGCGGCCGGAATGGGCGATCATTGGCGAGCGACAAACGGGCGAATTGACCTGTTGTGTGCTGGAGTCGGAAGCGCATTTGTCATCGGCTGGCGCTAAAAAAGAATTGTTGCACTTGATACGGATTTATTTGCGGGAGCAAGCCGAAGTAATTGCTTCGGAGTTTCAAGTTGACGACGAACGCAACTTTACTGACGCTTATATTACCGGTCAGCTGATTCCCACAGGTCGATTAGTAATACTGCCGATTCAAAATGAGATAACGGCCGACGCATCGATTACGCTGGGTAAACCACAATTGGGATACGTGGCAATCGCAGAAGTCCAACTTGGACCAGACTTTCGCCGCGATGTTTTAGACATTATCCGCGACACACAGCTTCGAGGACGTGTGGGCCTGTTTGGGCTAGGCTATTTGGGCGTATTGAGCACGTTGGGAATTGCGGTGATTTATCTGAAAATCGACGCTGCCACACGGCATCATTACAGTCGCCGACTGCTGATGTTTGCGTTTGTGGTTTGGATGGCGATTTCAGGAATTAGCTGGTTGGTATTCTCGCGAATGACCAACGGCTAATTTCACTTGTGGCTTGCGATTATGCGTTTACTTGTATATCCAAAACAAAATCGCCCCGCCCAACCAACCGAGACTCAGTCCCAGCCCAAGCGCCCGAGTGGGCCGCCACCAAGCGACCAGCGGCCCAATCGTCAATGCCAGTGTTAACAAACCGACACCTAGCCAGCGAATCGTGCTGGGACGTGGTCCACCCAATCCGGGTCCAAAAACCGGTTGCCACGCAGGATCGACAACTCCAGGCATTGTCTGGATAACCCACAAACTGACGCCTGACGCAAATAACAGACCCAGAAACAACAACCATGCATCCCACAGTATGTAAGCTCGGGCGAATGGGGTTGGCGACGATGATTGAGCGGCAATAGGGGGGATAGGTTCTGTGTTTTTCATCGTTATGACAACTTTCGGTTGGCAGCTAACGGCATTCCGACGATCCAACGACTTAACAGATACCCTAGCACAAGGCTCACGACGACCATCCAGGCCAATCCGCGAGCTCCGGGCAATTCGCCTTGAGTCAATAGTTGCAATGATAACGTTGCAAAACAGACGATAGCCCACAAAAGCGTCTTCGTCGCGACTTGCAGCCAAGCAGGATCATTTCTTTCACGCGGTATTAAACTTCCGCCGATCATCAGAATCAATCCAATGGTTAACATGCCGCACACAAAGCGGAATAACGTGTTGTGGATATCAATTTCGATATGCTTATTTTGGCTGATCGGTTGTCCGGGCCAGCGAATCGCCACGCCTGAAATCCCGGCGGCCAAGGGAGGGTCCCAAACAAAACAAGGTTCAGTGGAATTGAGTGCAAAACTTCCGCCAACTACGGCCGAGAATTGCGGGGAGGAGGAATCAATCCAGTAGATTACTCCTTGCCAGGTTGGACAAATCAGCAACCAACAGGTCCACCCCAATGTAGCCCAGAGGTAGAGTGTTTGCACGTAACGGGAACTGGTTGGTCTTTGTAAATTAGGGCCTATAACGGAACGCGGTTTTTGCCAGCCGCGCAACCAGCCGACGAGGTTGGAGTTGTTACCCAGCCATCGTTCCAACACGAAAGTAAAACCGCTGAAGATCCATTTCGCGCCCCAAACCATTACTCCCAACCAACTGGCGGCAAACAGGCCGTATCCCAAAATCAGCGGCGACCAACTGAAGGCATAATACTCGCCGACTGCCAAAGGCGCGTTTTGCAGATCCGTAAAAACCTCCAGCCCCCCGATCAGAACACTCGATAACAACGCAACAACCAACCAACCTCCCAGACTTCGCCAGCTACCCTGCCAGATCCAATAGGGAATACCAACGATTACCAACCACAGTGGTGCATATTGGAATGCTAAAGTTAACTTTGCCATCCAACCGGGTCGTTCGAACAAAAATGGGATAGAAAAATTCTGCCCGAGAAACAAGCCGTCTACCGCTGCACAGAGCGACAATAGCAACAATGCCCCCAGATGAGAAATCCACCGTCGACGCATTGCTTGCCATATCCCCCAAGGCAACCAAACCACCAGCCCACTTGCAAACATCACAAAACCAACAAAGGTTGCCATTTCCCCGGGACCGCTCAATAAATTCTTCTCAATGTTTTCGCTTGACCAAGGCAAAGGACGTTGCCAACGAAAATCGACAACCGAATTATTAGCTGCGGAGACAAATCGTCGGTGCCTCGCAATGTCGGCATCCGTTGTGTCATGTGAGGGTAGGTCAATCGCTGTCACCGTCGTGCAATCCAGAAAGCCATTGCAAACGACCCACAGGGATTTTGTCGCGATTTGACTTGCGTCAGCCCATTCGGAGGCAATGACTTGTACTGAAACTCGGTCCGAATGGTATTGACGATTTGATTGAGGGCCATTGACGCGCCATCGCGGTTCGGCAGATTTTGAATCAAAAGCGATCGCACTGAAAGTACCGGCAACCGTTACCACTAATTGGCGGTGCGTTGGGTCGGTCGAAATCAACTGGAGATCAACATCATCTTGTGCAACGGAAATTGGAAAGGAGAGCCAAACATCAAGTGTCGGATCTGTTTTTAATGCGACTAACGTTTCATCGTCGAACAGGATTTCGTCTTGGCCATCCCCATCGCAATCGAAAACCCAACAATTGAAACCGTCGCGATAGTGGTTTTGCCGTCGCTTCATCGGATACTCTCCGTAAGCGTTGCCATTAGCATCGACCACAACGACTACATCGCGTTGATCGCGATTGCGCAAATTGAGCGCAATGAGAATGCGGCCATTGCTTGCTTGAATGGGAAAAGGACGCAATAGGGTATTTACCCCCATCGTGAGAAAATCATCGGCGACCACAGCCTCAAATTGCCATCGCAGGGCTCCCTGCCTCCAATCGTAGGCTGTAAGTCTTGCGATACGTTGATTGTCACCTGCTGCAGTGGTGCGACTATCAAACGATAATATCAGCAATTCGTTGTTGCCATCGTTGTCCAGATCCGCGGTTGAGAATCGATCGCATGCGGCGATTGCGCGTTGGTCGAAGCTAAAAAGACCAAGCGGCACGGCCCATAATATTTCCCCCGTGGCACCAGAAATTGCCGCGATTGCCAACTGATTGTCCGTCTCGCCTGCTGTCACCAGTTCTTGAACGACCAAACAATCCATCACCTCATCGTCATCGACATTAACAAAACGAAATCGAGGAAATTCCGATAGATCATAGGCTTGATCCCAAGTCAAAATACTAGCCCCATTAGACTTTTCGCCGACATCGTGGATCCAAGTCGCAGCTTGGTCGCCGATTTCCCAACGCACGATCGCAAATGCTGACGTCGATTGGACGGGGGGATTCGTCGACGGCAATATTGCTGCGTTTTGTTCGACAGGACGTGGTTCACACGACAACACGTCAAGGCGGCCATCGCGATCGAGATCCGAGAAGGTTAGTCGCGGCAAGTTTGCCCGTTGAAATCGCGTCGGTTGTGACTGCCACAGGACTTTGCCCGTTCGGCCAGAAACAGCGGTCACGGCAGGGTTAGGTTCAGCCTGAATAATGACGGTTTGCAATATAATGTCGAGCGTTCCATCACGATCAAAATCCCAAGTTTCGCGCGGAACCACTCCCATCGATTCCCAAGTATACGCGCGACACTCGGACCATTGTTGAGATGCCTCAAGCGTCCAAATTGGGGAGCCATTGGTCGTAGCAAATGCCGTCACGCGGTCATCGCTAACGGCCAGCAAATCGGCGAAGCCATCCAGGTCAAAGTCGGATCCTCGCTGGACGGGTTTCCCGAGGCGACGCCATTGTTCTCCAAAATGCCCGGCGACAATTTGTAATTTCTTGGTCGGCGAGTTTTGATTTGCTCCGGTTTTAACCACACACCAATCGTCAATTTGATCTCCATCCACGTCGAGTAAATTTAAATGTTGAAAGCCTGAAATCGTTTGCAGTATTTGGCCGGTTTCGGCGGACAAATGAACAGCCGTACGAGGTTTGTTGGGACTGGACAAGTTGGCTTGAACACGTCGTTGAGCGGGCAGGTATCGCAGGCTTTCGATTTCATCGGTTTGTTGCTCGTCGATCGGGCACCGCGACAACCACAACAATTCTCCATCGCCACCGGCGCGGCATTCGACCACGAGTTCCCAAGGCGCAGTCCACAAAGATGCGACGACCACTTCAGGAATCGCATCGAGGTCCATATCGGGAATAACAGCGATCTGATCGGTCCAAGAGTCTGTGTTTGGAATTCGTTTCGTCCATCGCACTTCGCCTGTGGATGCATGAACAAAGTCGATTTCCGACCAAGGTAACGATTGACCTGTATATCCGACATCGCGATTAGTTTTTTGAGGAATGACCATCCAGGTCTCACCAGCGACGGCGATAATCGGCCAGCGGGGCGAATCGACAAACACGGAGGGCTGAGGGGAGGGGGCAGCGATGATTTTTTCCCACACTGGTTGCTGTTGACCAAGTGACCATACGGACAATCGTGATTGGGGTATGGAGTCCACGAAGGCGTTGGGATTGGGATTCGGCACGGGAGCCAACTGTTCGACCAACACAACTTCCTCGATTTGATCTCCATCCAGGTCGTGAAGCTGAAATGGAATGGTGCTGACCCGATTCGTCTCCAGCGGATTGCCGACAGCTCGACCATTTGGCAATTCCAACAAATGCAGTTTGGTGCCCGTACGAACAACCACACGATCTTGCCCTTGAATATGCAACCAAGCGGCTTGCGGGGCTTCGAGGTGCGGAGCCTCCAAAATCTGGCTCCGCTCAAGGTGTCGCAGTCGTCTCCCATTGCGGGTAAAGAAACTACCAATGCTATGCGAACCTGTGGAATACGGGTCGGCTAAATGCCATTGTAAGGTCGGCGCGACAATTGCCCCGACCGGCAATTCAAATTGTTCTGAAGCGAAATCTGTACGCCACAACAAGGAACCCGTGGCCGAAACCAAGCAAAGACTGCGGGTGGTTCCTGTACTATCGGCGGGCGATTCAAGTGGATTTTGTCCAATGCTAACAAGTAGATCGCGTCGTCCATCGTTATCTTGATCGGGGACTAATTGCGGTGGTTGCAATACTTCGCCCCGCAACGCTTGCGACGCTAACGGGGTTTCCGGCGAGGTAACATTATTGTCGACCGAATGGAAGTTCTGCTGCCAAATCATGCCTTTTGATCGCGAGACAACATAGATGGCCGCGGTTCGAGAAAATGCGACGATGATCTCCTCGACGCCATCTCCATCGAGATCACAACCTAATGGAGCTACGTTTTTAATTCGCGTTGATTTGGCGATTTGTTCGAGCAGCAACGCTTGCTCGTCCGTTTGAAAAGTTGGCTGACTCGTGAGCGATCCGGACACGTCGATGAATAATCGATCTTGAGTCCATGAAACAATGAGATTTTGATTTGCCGTTTTAAAAAACTGAAAATCGCTGCGCTCCGACGGAGGAAACTGCCAGCTTTGCTCGAGCAATTCAAGTTTCCAGGCATCTTGCGTTTGCGGTACCGCGTCCCATCGATAATCAAGACTGGGGACGCCATCCGCGGTCACTCGCAATTTAATCGTTTGCGAATCAAATTGCAGCGGTTGATGAGTTGGTAAGGTGACTGCCGGGTGAATGAGTTGGTGCTGCTCGTTAAAAAACTCAACGGTTATCGGTGTCGAGGCGGAGGTCAACTCCAATCGCGAGGTGTAATACTGTTGCACCGTGAACCAGGTAACCGCGAGTCCAAAAACGACTAGTGCTAAAGCAATCATCGCCACAACAGTTGTTCGCAGCGAGGTTTGATGACGTTTTAGCCATTTCGAAGCCAGTTCCAAAGTACTTGTCCGCCGCGCTCGAATAGGACGACCTTCATCAACGCAGCGCAGATCTTGCAACAGCTCCCGTGCGTTGGCATAACGTTCGCGAGGATCTTTTCGCAAACACTTCATGATTACGGTCGCCAAATCACGCGAAATTTCGGGACGCAAGCGGTCGAGTGCCGGTGGCTCTTCGGTTAGTATTTGTTGAATCAATACGATAGGTGAATCGCCTTCAAATACGGGCCGCCCCGCCAACAATTCGAATAGAGTGGCCCCTAAGCTGTAAATGTCGCTACGTTGGTCAACGCGTGAAAGGTTGGTTGTCGCTTGTTCGGGGCTCATGTAACGGGGAGTCCCCAACATGACACCGGCCAAACTGAGCGACTGGTCTTGGTCGCTTTTTGCTAAGCCAAAATCCGTCAGCCATAATCGTCCCGACTGATCCAGCATGAGGTTGGATGGCTTGATGTCGCGGTGAATCACCCCGCGTTCATGGGCATGAGCGAGTGCTTCGGCGGCTTGCACACCCCAATCGGTGACGGCTGCCGGGTCACAGGTGAATGACGCTTGTTTGGCTAAACGATCAAGACTTTGGCCGTCGATTAATTGCATTGCGTAATAATTAATTTCGTCTTGTTTGCCCACAGCAAAAATCGGCACGATATTAGTATGGTGCAAATTGGCAATGGTGGTTGCCTCTCGTTCAAATCGCTGCACCGACTCGGCATCGTAAGCCGCGCCAAACCATAACACTTTGAGCGCCACGCGGCGGCGCAGTGACAATTGTTCGGCTTCAAACACAGTCCCCATACCGCCGCGACCAATTTCGCGAATGATTCGAAAATCGCCGAGACGTTCGAGTCGCGGTGAGGTGGAAAGTTTCTGCGGCAGCGTTGTCTGGGCCAACGTACGATCGAGATTTCGAGCCAACTCTAGTTGCTGTGTTGTCCAATCGGCAAGCGATTTGGGCAACCTGCCAAGCGGGGCTTGCTCTAGTTGACGGATATAGTCGCGCAATTGGTCTGATTGCTGTGTGGCCATACGGTTTGACAGCCAAGCATTCGACGGTGATTCGGCAGCATTGGATTGACTATCCTGTACGATGCTGACTATCTCGTGCGCAAACTGGGGAAACTGTTTCTGTAAACTTTCGGTAGAAATCGCCTGACTCCATCTTTTGCGGTACTCCCAATCGATCGATAGAAGTTCGCGAAACAAGGGCAGCGCAAGCTGTTTGGATAAACGATCGAGCCAGTGTTGTATATCGGGTGGCGCGGATGGGGACTTTTGCCACACGCTTTCGAACTCGGCACACACGCGATCAATTTCCAGTTGCTGAGCGACTGTCAGGGGCTCGTGCGACTTGGGGGTCTGATCGGTATTCATATAAAAACTCGAAATCTATTTTAGTTAGGTTCGGCTGCGATCGCAGTCGACCAAATCGCGCGAGCGAGTTTGATGCGTCGTTCGATCGTGGCCAGAGAACAATTTTGTTTTGCAGCGATTTCGGCATTAGTGTGACCGTCCAAACGCAACAGAACGACAGGCCGCAATTCCTCGGGCAATAATTGCATGAGCCGCTGACAGTCTTCGATCAAACTAACGGCCAATTGAGGCTCCAGAATTTCGGAGGCGATTTGCTCAAGCGGTCGCGCTTGGTTGGCGTCAGCTTCAGCAGGCTCCGTATCGCGGTGACGGAGCACGGACTCGCCAAGCACGCGGCGTTTTTGCCGCTGTTGGTGTCGTACCCAATCGACCGCTTTGCGTTGTGTCATCCGAGACAGCAATCGCCAAAGATCGTCGGAACCCCTCAGATCAGGAAGCGGATTTTTTTGAATTAGGCCAAAAAAGCTGTTTAAGGCGCTTAAGGCAACGTCCTCGGCGTCGCCAATTCGTTGGTAATTTTGTTGGATACGCAGTTGAGCGAGTCGGACCAACTGTGGAAAATAGCGGTCCCAAATTTGTTGTTGGGCCAAACTATCGCCTTGTCCGGCCAAATCAACAAACTGGGCAATCGATGAGTCGTCGGCTTTCATGACCCGGCCTTCACAGTGATTCTATTGAATGGGAACCGATAATTTTGACAGGAAAACTGGCGACCGGTAGTCGGAAGCGGAGAAATTTTGGGGTTGTCGGGCAGGATTGGGTTGGGGGATTTGCGGGCGATGTGTTATATTGAGACACTCAATTTTCTCAGCCAAAAATCTGAATGCGGCTGCGAAGTCCAGTCATAACAAAACATTGAATTCGATAGAGAATAGGTAATGAGTACAGCGATTGCAAAACCGGGGACACTAGTTCAAGTATGGGCTGCACCGACCGTGGGAATGCGCAGCGTGATGTTAGTCGTGGGGTTCAGTTGGTTGACCGCGTTGGCGGCCCAAATAACTATTCCCTTGCCCTTTACGCCAGTGCCGATTACCGGGCAATCGTTTGCCGTATTGCTGACGGGCTTGCTGCTCGGCCCGCGATTGGGAGTCCTGGCGATCGGATTGTATTTGTTGCAAGGTGGATTGGGACTTCCATTTTTCAAAGGTGGTGCTGGGGGTTATTCATATTTGTTTTTTGCCGCAACGGCAGGTTATTTGTGGTCGTTCCCGTTGGCTGCGGCAGTCACTGGCTGGTTAGCTGAGCGCGGTTGGGATCGTCGCGTTGATACAGCCATGGCAGCGATGGCCTTGGGATCATTTGTAATTTTAGGATGTGGTTGGGCTTGGCTGGCGATTGTCAATCAATCCGCAGCAACCGCTTTTCAGTTAGGAGTTGTTCCATTTTTGATTGGCGATGTTGTCAAGATTGTATTGGCCGGATCGGTATTGCCATTGGCCTGGAAAGTCGTTGGCCGTCGCCCGCGCTTAAGCAATTTATCTTGAGCCTGATTAAATTAGCCGCACATGAGTGATAATCCGTTTCACGCCCCGCAGTCGTTTACGTCAGCGCCGATGCCGCCCACTGGGATGGGAGCAGGCGGAGATTCAGCGCCGCTTTGGCTAACTTTGGCCGCCGTGTTTTCCATGGTCATTGGGGTGCTGGGATTTTTGGGAAATTGTTTAGGCATCGTTGGAATGATTGTCGTGATGACGGTAACGACGATGGACGCTCAATCGCCATTAGCCAATCAGTCTGCACAGAATGGTCCTGCGATTGCGGTGAACATTCTGTTTATGGCATTGGCCTTACCGATTGCTGTGGGGTTGTTTGCCTACTCGTTGGGAGTACTTAATCGCAAAGTTTGGGGGCTTCGGGGATTGACGTTATTTTCGTTGATCGGATGTATCTTTGTAATCGCTCGTTTGGCGGTAGCGATTCCGGTTCAAATTTTGTCAGTGGATGAAATTCAGGGTGCTGAAAGCTTGCCGGACGAAATGGCGACGTTTTTCTTTGTCGCTGGATTGATCTTTAATGTTGTGACGACCGCAGTGTTGGCCGTTTTTTATTTTTACAATTACAAGTATTTGCAGCGAGATGTGATACGTCAGTTGTTTCCGAATTAGATTTAGTACTTTCCAATCGCAACGTTTAACGGCAAGCCAGAGCGGATTTTGCCTATCCTCAATCTATCCACTTCGAGCGCAACGTTTAACGGCAAGCCAGAGCGGATTTTACCTATCCTCAATCTTTCCATTTCAAGCGCAACGTTTAACGGCAAGCCAGAGCGGATTTTGCCTATCCTCAACCTCACTACTTCGGACAACCAATTCGGCAAAATCCGCGCCGGCGACGGCGCCCCTGTC
>JBGSMY010000264.1:0-13407 GCA_041739975.1 Pirellulaceae bacterium | reverse complement strand
GCCTGACATTGATCAGCGCCTGACATTGATCAGCGCCTGACATTGATCAGCGCCTGACATTGATCAGCGCCTGACATTGATCAGCGCCTGACATTGATCAGCGCCTGACATTGATCAGCGCCTGACATTGATCAGCTTCTGACTCTACTCAGCTGCTGATAAAGGGACAACCACAAACCACTACCGCACAAGCAAATGCTACACATTCGCTGGCTCACCGTTAGATAGTTAACCGCTTCTCGTTAACAAAGTTCCGCAAACATCGCTATTTTTTGCCTAATCCGACAATTTATGTCTACCAACGATGAAACATGACTAGGTCAATGGACTGGTTTTAAACGTTTTCAGCTGCACGCCAAATTGTTTGGCAAACGTCACGAAATATCAGTCGCTCTCGGTTAATGTTTGCCGCCGCAATTGTCCACATGCGGCATTTATTTGATCACCTTTTCGTTGGCGAAACTTCACCGTGACACCCAACCCCTCTAGCACATTGCGAAAATCGTAGATCGTTTGCGCTGATGGCGTCGCGTACGGCAGGCCATCGACCGGATTGTAAGGGATGACGTTGAGCAAAGCATTGCGGCCGGCAAGCAACCGACCCAATTCATGGGCATGTTCGGGACGGTCATTGATCTGATCTAACAGAACATATTCATAGGTAAGTCGACGCCCAGTCTTTTCAAAAAAATAATCGGCCGCTTCTAATATTTCAGCAATTCCGATTTTTCGATTTACGGGAACTAATTGATCGCGCAATGAATCGTTGGGAGCATGCAGGCTGATTGCCAAATGATAGCGGCTATCGCGATCAGCCAATCGCCGAATAGCAGGCGGCAAGCCAACTGTCGAGATTGTGATCCTCCGGGCGCTAATTCCCAATAAACTTTCGTCACTGGCAAAATCTAACGCGACCAGCAAGTTCTCGACATTTGCCAAAGGCTCGCCCATTCCCATCATAACAATGTGACTCAAACGCTCGTCTGTCGGCAACAAACGCTGTAATCGCAGCACTTGCTCTAAAATTTCACCACTAGTCAAATTGCGGTCTACACCATTTAGGCCGCTGGCACAAAATACACATCCCATCGCACAGCCAACTTGACTGCTGACACAAATGGTTCGCCTTAGGCCATCGCGCAACAACACACACTCGATCAAACCACCGCCCGGCAATCGCAACAACAACTTCTCCGTGCCATCATCACTTTGCAAGTGTCGCACTGATTCCGAGACCCAGAACTGAAAATCTTTCTCCAAGGCCTCACGCAACTTCTTTGGCAAATCGGTCATATCGGCAAACGAATTCGCCCGGCGTTGGAACAACCAGACCAAGATTTGCTTGAGCCTAAATCGCGGCTGTTTCTGCTGTGCCAGCCAAGGTTCCAATTGGTCCAATTGGCCCAAAACATGGGGCTTGGCCGTCGATTGCGGGATTGTCGGTAAAACGTCCAAATTGTCTCTTCCAATACACAGTGTTTTGCCAGTTCCGTCATCCGGCAACTGTTACCTGTCTTCTCAAGTCAAACCTGTTGTAAACATTGACTTCGTGCCTCTATCTTAACGTCAAGCGTTGATTGTGACGAGATTTGAATGCGGCAATTACCCGCAGTCGACTGAATTAAATCGATAAGTGCAGATTGGACTCAAACCGGTATGGTTATAGAATTCCCCCTATCGGACAAGTAATGGGCTGCGAAACGCGCCAAAGAACAGAATACAAAGGGTGATGATCGTGGATTGGGATGACGAAGTTTGCCTTTGTTTTCACGTCAGCAAACGTAAAATTGCCAATTGGATTCGAATCGAACGGCCGCAACGGGCACCGCAAATCGCCGATTGTGGCGGTGCGGGCACAGGCTGCGGCTGGTGTCGCCCGATGCTGGAAACACTTTTTCGACAAGCGGCCCTCGACCGCGAAAGCCAGCACTCAACACCCGAACATTTGCCAGATCAGATTATCCCCGAAGAATTGTCAGCCACAGATTATGCGACCCAGCGTCAATCGTATTTAGCGCGAAAAAAAACAGCCGACAATTCGAAAATTTCCCCGGGTTCTACCGGTCAAGACTCATAGTCAAGTCTGCAATTATTCGTTATTCTAGTGGCTTCTGACGATTTGTTCGCGGCTCGCATCGATGCCCCACGATCAACTTCGGCAGGCAAACACATCGGTGGCGGACCATTGTTACTCCGCAGTTTAGTTTTATTGCGATAGCGACGTCGCGAATCAGTACCCATTGACGGGCAAGAAATCATGGCAAAAAAGAAAAAAGAAATTTCCGACGACGCAGCGCCCAAAAAGAAAGCAGTTCGCAAGAAAAAAGTCGTCGATGGCGCTGAAAAAGCTGAGAAAAAAGCACCTAAAGTCAAACGCAAAGCGCGGGCCAAAAAGGTTGCCGAAGTCGCCCGCATGCGTATTTTTTGGGGTGTATTCAATCATGCCTTGAAACAGGTGGCGTTATTTGAATTCAATCAACGCAAAGCGGCCGAGAAACGCGCTGAAGAATTATCCGAAGGCGGAAAACCACCTCACTTCGTGCAAAAAGTGAAAAAGGAAATCGACGACAAACTGGCAACGGTTGAGTAATGTCTGTCTCGTCGGTATTTTAGCTATCGGATCGTAGCTTGAATGCGTTGGATCAATTCGGCGTTTCTGAGTCCAGACTTGCCAAATCCTGGCATTGCACCCAAAGTAGTCGCTTGTTGCTGCACGTCGTCATAGTTAGTGATCAAGGCCATTCGCGCTAGGAATCCAGATTTCGAGGCAGCTAATTCTTGCATCCAATCCAGAGCGGATTCACCCGTGTGGTCAAAGATCCGATTGACCCAGGCCAGTGCTTGAGAGTCTTGTTCCAAAAGTTGTTGACATTCTGCGACCGATGAACATGTTTTGATTTCGATCCCTGGAACCAAGCCGGCCACCCATCGCCGCAGAATGCCGGTATCGGCACCGCAATGTCCAGCCAATATCAACGTTGGCATGATTTCTCCTGGGTTAATTCGTCTGGTTTAATTCAATGCGCTGAGACAATTATGCGGCCTTTTTGACGAACACGACCTCGGGCATCGCGTGGGCCTCGACGTCTACAACGACGCTTTCTGGAACATTGGTCGGGCCAGTGATATCGTCGCCAGCTTGCTCTTGGGCAGCAGTCTCCGATTCAGCTTTCCAAGGCATAAACAACTCGACACCTTGCCGTTTACAACTGCGTTCGATGGCCAACAGCAATTCATTTTGTACTTTACCATACACGCCGCGGTTACTGACAAACACCCGCAACTCAAAGTCTAAAGAATAAGTACCAAACTTCGATAGAATCGTCGAGGGCTCGGGATGTTTCATCACATCGGGATGCGACTTTCCAATCGCCGTCAACAACTGGCGAACTTGCTCGGGCTCACTGCCGTGCAGCACAGAAATAGGAATCACAATCCGGGCCACGGTATCCGATAACGTCCAATTCATTAAGTTTTCCGTAATGAATTTTTTGTTGGGAATAATCCACTCGCGTCGGTCGGAATCGAGTAACGTTGTGGCGCGCAAAGCCATTTTGGTGATTGTTCCCGTAACGGAATTTACAGAAACGTAGTCCCCCACGCGAGCCGGCCGTTCGATAAGAATAATAATTCCGGATATCAAATTGGCGAAAATTTCCTGTAGACCAAAACCTAGTCCGACAGTTAATCCGGCTGCCAACCATTGAACTCGATCCCAGGCAAAACCCAAAATGCCTGCGGCCTGGATCAATCCAACCAGCAACACGAAATACCGCATCACGAACGAAATCGCATATCGTCCCCCTTTGTCCAGCGGAACGCGTGCTGGTATTGCCAATTCCAGAAGCCCCGGCAAGTTTTTGCTAATAACGACTGACAAACAAAAAACAATTCCGGCCCATCCCAAATGATAAAGTGTGACCCATTCGACTGCGGTTTCTGTCAACAAAGCGTTTGCGAGTCTCGATTCCCGTTGCCACAATCGCACTTGATCGAGTTGACCTTGCCACCGCAAAATCTCCGCCCAAATATTCCAAACCATCATCGCCAAAGTAAAACATGTTCCCGTTTGTATCAACCGCACAACTTGACGCGAATATTGAGTCAATTCCTCCATGTATTGTCGCTGTGAATTTTCCGACAACGATAGCCGCCGCTCAAGTCGCCTTTGGTTGCCCATGGCCAAACGGTGAATCAATCCCGACAATAATAAGATGGCAACAGCGGACAGAAAGGTCCAGCACAACCGCTGACTCAATTGCTCTGCAACATAGCGATATCCAATTGCTGTCAACAACACTAAAACAAGCGGGACACCAGTCGCCAAGATTCGAAACAAATGACCGTCGGCGATCCAAAACTGGCGTGCGCCGGGTGCCCGCGTTTGATTCCAGCGCACTAAACTCGTGCCCGTACGCCACAACCCCAACGCTAACGTGGCCATACTGATCATCAATGCCACCCGGCCCAATGAGTCATGATAGGCGCCCAAAGCGTACACAGAAAGAAATCGCTGGGCACCAGAAAGTGGCAATACAAACCAAATCAGGCTGCGAATCGTATGCAACAAGCCGTCACAAACTAACGGCGTCCAGCCAAAAACCTTTTCGGCAATTCCATCAGGTTGCAATGACTTAGCTAAAAACAAGGCAACCAATAATAATGGCACGATCGCTTCCAAGCCGTGAACCAAGGCGCCACGCAACAGCGCTGGATCACCCGCCGGTTGCAATTGCCAAATCACTATCCACAATGCGACCGGTACAAACAATGATGCACAAACGGTCCACGCCAATTGGCGCGAAATGGCGATCACAATCTGCCACCAATAACTCGGATCAATTAACGATGAATCGTGCGCAGATGATTCCGCCGATTCGATTTTCGTACTACTTAACAACTTGCCGCTCATTGACCTGGGATTCCTAAATTCTAATTAAGTCCGCAACCAACGAGTACAATAAGCCAACGAGGCCAGTCCCACGATGGCGATGAATGATTCATAGGGTCGTTGCCAAATTCGCTTGGCCGTATTGATTGCCAGATCAAACCAGTCGCCCGGATTGACAATTCGAGCGACTCCTTCCCATGCCTTCGCTGTCTGCAATCGGCCAAATGGCTCCGATTCACGCACCCATAACAACTGATAATTCAAATATTCTTCAACTGACTCAAGCGATTGATCTAAAGCCTCGCGTTCCGTTGCCAACAGACTTAGAAGTTCTAAGTACCGATTTTGTGATTCAACGAGGTTCTCTAAATCGACCAGCTCAGCTCGTTGTATATCGAGTGAACCCGTGTTACCCTGAGACTCCGAAACCGCAATTTGCGTCCGCAACAACTCGCGTTTCTCCATCAAATTCAGGTCTTCCAAAGTCTCAAGTCGATTCTCCTCTAACAACTGCCGAATCGCTTGACGGTTCTCTTGCCTTAAGGGTAAATTGCGTCGAGTGTCGAGCAACAGAGCCGTGTTGCTGGCGTTTAAACCAGTCGATTGAATCTTTTGCTGAATAACTTCCAATTTACTCCGCAGGGTGGCGATTTGTCCGGCGACTTGCAACTGCTCCAGTCGCAATTGATTGATTCGATTTTCTAAACGTGCCTGGCCAGGTGACGCAACGGAGTCACTGAGCCCCGACACGTTTCGTTCAATCGATTTGCGAGGCAAATCCAAATCATTTGTGTCGGGCGCCATTTCGGTTGCCGCCGTGGCGACATCGGATGATTGTTTAATCTGAGGTTTGATAACCAGCGGGTCAGGTTCGGCTTTCGCTTGGATTTCCAAATCATTGGCTGACTGAATTTCGCCGCGTTCGTGTTGCTGCCACAAATCTATCGATTGATCGAGCCATTCAATTTGTCGCGGCATTGCGCGTTGAACCGATTCCCAACGTTTGGTTTGCATTTCTAAATGTTGATTGGACAATATTCGCCATATCAATTCGCACTGTTGCTCCCATGTAACCATGGATTCCAGGGCAGTACTCTCGTCCGAAAATGGTTCCAATTGGTTGGGCGCGAATACTTGCCGCCGCAATGACTCAATTTCGGAATCAGTAATACCAGAGGTTATTGACTCGGACCGTTGACTCGATTGCTGGCGCTCTTGATCCAGCTGTTCTTGCCATGCCTGACGGGCTTGACGCAGTCGTTGCAAATGTTCCTTGAGCTCGGCGGATTGATTTGCGGAACGTTCGTTAGGTTGATGGGGGAATCGATCCAAGCCTTCGTCGGCGGCGGGTAAACGCGATTGAGATAATTGTTGGAAGTATTCCAAGTCATTCCGCAATTCGACGATTTGCCAATAGATATGTTCGCAGCGCCGCAAATATTCATCACCGCGGGTCTGCCCCTCCAACCAGGACCGATTGATGTCAGCCGCAGCGGGCTTAACTCGAACAACGTTTGCCCAATGCTCTTGTAGCCGTTGCCCCTTGAGCGTCAATTGGCGGCGAATCAGATCGGATTCTTGCAGTCGATCCGCCAGAGCGGGCGGACGTCCTTCGGGCGTTTCACGGAGAGAACCTTGGTCACGAATGCTGGAGAGCAGGGGGGCTGGTGAGGATTGAGCATTAACCGAAGTGGCGATCACCAGATAAATAATGAACCCTAAATAATAGTGAATAGAAATGTTAAGCCCAGCGAAGGCCTGGCGAATTCCGAGCCAACCAATTCGGCTGGGAAATGCATAACTGGAATAGCGATCCCCGATCGCGACATGGTGAGGTCGCAATGGTTGTGCCGGATGGCTAGCACTCATTCGTTGCAGTTCCTCGAGAATCAAATATAAACTCCGATTTGAGAACGATTGGGTACCAACACAATGACGGATCGGCAACGAACCATCGCGATACGCACAATTTGGTCCGGCGGAGAGAATAGAAATCAGGTTGACTGGGAACAAGAGCAATCCGCGGCAAATCGAAAGAGCTTACTGCGAATCACAGTAACATGATCCTTGAATTTTAGTGGCCTACCGACTGTTAAAACTGACAGCTAATGCAGATAGCGAAGGTTAATAGCAACGACAAGTTCAAGGAGATTAGTATTAGTCAGGACAATGCTGGCCGGACGAAACGGTGTTAAGAAGTCGAAAATGGTTGGCAGTTTGGTTTTCCCGTGACTTCTCGGCAGCCAAGGCAAAGGCGCCCACCATATCCGTCCCCTCGCGCCACGAATCGCTAGGTCCCATGGTCGCATGTCATTATATCGCTGCGGTTAGAGCGACCGGTCACCTGAATTAAACTTGGCGACGGCAATCTCGGATGCAACCTCGTCGACTGTATCGAGGCTCGGTCGCTAGCATTTTTCGACATTTTTGGCACGGTCAAACATAAGACCTCGCTAGCAATCGCTAGCACAAATAGATTGATAGAAAAAAGTGGTCTTGACACTGAACCCAGTTGGATGCTGGTTCGTCTTAGACGATTTCGTGGAATTTAGTTGCTGTAACGATTGATTCAGCAAACTTGCTTAAAGTCTAGTCTTCATATTCACGAAATTATTAGCAGACACAATTGTTATGCGTGTTACGGCTGGTTTAATCGATCGCCGGAGACGGAAGCAAGTGTGTGGTAGGGGGGGAATGTACACTGCCGATTGGTTTGATAGCCGATCGTCTGGACCGTCGCGCGAATTGGACCCAATTCTTGCCGCTCGATGGCTCGTCATCCCTTACCTCAAAGCAGCCCTTGGTGTTGTTTTTGTTAAACGATTCCGTCTTTGCTAGTTGTGCTGTCACGATTATTCGATGTTGCATGATTCACCCGAATTAATGCAATAAGAACATTGTGCGGATGACGATCACTAGCACAACGGCCAAGATAAGCTGTCAAAGCCGTGAAGAAATGCGAATTGGTTCGTCTCGACCCAGACTAGCCCCGTCTGTATTCGCCGTACAACCGGGATTTTACGAGATGAACCGTTACTTGAGTTGCGGAGGCAATTCAGGTAGCGAAAGACGAGTCAAAGATTATATGGAGAGCCTGCGATGAAGGTGTTCACAACTGGACAGGTCGCGAAGATCTGTAAAGTGGCCCCCCGCACGGTCAGTAAGTGGTTTGATTCCGGTCGCCTCAAAGGTTACCGGATTCCTGGATCACAAGACCGTCGGATTCCACGAGAATACCTGATCAAATTCCTGAAAGAACATGGAATGCCATTGGGTGACCTTGAAGACGAAGCGATGGCTAAAGTCCTCATAGTTGCTCAAGATCAGGTACTGATCGAGAATCTCAAACGAGAATTGCCCTTGGAGAAAAGTTTCAAAGTAGCCGTTGCGGCCAGCGGTTTTGAAGCCGGAATTCAAGCGGAAAGTTTTCATCCTGATTGCATCATCACCGATTTTTCGATCGGCAAGATTGAAGCGATGCAAATTTGCCAGAATCTGCGAAAGAACTCAGATTTTGGTGAAACCATTTTGATTGCCTTGTTGCCCGATGACGGCAACCCGATCTCTTTCGATCGTTCGGCAATCAATGAAACGTTCAAAAAACCGTTCGACGCCAGCTTGTTGGCCGAACGCTTGCGGACCTTGATTGGATCGCGCAAGGAATTGGTATAACGACGTCTCGGTTGACAGCCGTCAACCCAGATTCGCCGTCTTTCGCATCAGCCACTGCATAGACCTATGCAGTGGCTTTTTGCGTTTTACGTCTCCAAAAATTTCCTTGCATCGATCTCTCAGAAGTGGTCTCGGGGGTACGTCTAGCTCGCAAACTTTTAGCTGGCAAACTTTGCCTTCAGCCTGCGCGCTGGCAGTTCGGCCAACTCACTTGCCAACCGCGAGCGACAGCTGGTGGAGGCATACTTCAAGCTAACCCGCGATCACACGCGCTTGCCAACCGCCAGCGAAAGCTGGTGGGGGCTCAATGCCAACCGCCAGCGACAGCTGGTGGAGGCATACCACTAAGCTAACCCGCGACCACACGCGCTTGCCAACCGCCATCGAGAGCTGGTGGGGGCTTCAATGCCAACCGCCAGCGACAGCTGGTGGAGGCTTCAATGCCAACCGCCAGCGACAGCTGGTGGGGGCATACTTCCAGCTAGGCCTTACTCGATCACTTTCCAATCTCGCAAATGAGGCGCAAGTTGCTCAGCCCACATTTCATAACCCGCCGGACTCAAATGCAAGAAGTCTGGCATAATGGCCTTATCGATCGTTCCATCCTCTCGAATAAATACACTATCGAGATTAATCAATTTCACTTGCTCAGTCCAAGTCTTTTTGGCCAACAACTCATTGATCTTTTGGTTCAATTGCCGATGAGCAGAATCAGATTTCTCCCCTCGCGGCAATATCCCAACCAACAAAATCTTCATTTGCGGCGATTGGCTTGATAACTTCTCGATGATCAGTTCAATACCCGCCATCGTTTGTTCGGCCGGTTGCATCGAGTGACCCGTATTGTTCGTTCCGATCATCACGACCGCCGCGGTTGGTTCACAAGCCGCCCAAGGCGTATGTTCCAATCGATACAAAACATGCTCTGTGCGATCGCCGCTAAATCCCATATTTAACGTCGGCACGCCGCCAAAGTACTTCTCAAAAACATCTTTACCCGGCTGTTCCCACCCTTGTGTTATCGAATCGCCGATAAATATTAACTTGGCTTTCTTCTCTTTAGCAATTTCGACCGCTTTCGTTTGCCGCTGCTTCCACCACTCTTCGTCGCCGCGAGTTGTCGGAATGATTGCGGAGTTAACGGCATTGTCTTGTTTGACTTGTTGGTATCGCGTTTTCATCTCGGCAAAGACGTCAGCATACTTTGGATTATTATGGACAGTGTTTAGTTCATTAGGATCCGTTTCTAAATCAAACAGTTGCCACTCTTGATTGCGGGCAAACTTCATTAATTTAAATCGACGAGTTCTTATACCGTCATGTACCGGGACTTCGTGGACGGAGTCGTTCTCATGATACTGATAATAGATCACATCGCGCCAATTCGTCGGGGCGACGCCACCATTTTTAAGAATAGGCATCAGGCTGTTGCCCTGAACATCTTTAGGAATTTCAACACCGGCGGCGTCCAAGATCGTTGGGGCATAGTCAATGTTTTGCACTAAAGCTGACGAACGGCTTCCGGCCGCGACCACTTCCGGGTACCGAACGATCAGTGGCATTCGCAATGACTCTTCAAACATCCAACGCTTGTCGTACCAGCCGTGTTCGCCCAAATAAAATCCTTGATCCGATGAATAAATGACCATCGTGTTTTTGGCCAGTCCACTAGCATCCAAATAGTCGAGTAAGCTGCCGACGGCGTCATCCAAAGCAGCAACCGTTCCCAAATAGTCATGCATGTAGCGTTGAAATTTCCACTTTAGTACTTCAGCAGCATCCCATTCGCCATCCTTCACGGCTTGAATCATTCGCGAATTTTCCGGTTCGTAAAATGCATCCCAAATCTGTTGTTGCGCTGCAGTCATCCGCTTATATTCGCCATTACCTAACCCCGACAAGAAATGGTCTGGAAACAAATTGTCTCCGTGCAATTTAAGATCGTGTCCCCAATAGAAATGTCGCGCGACTGACATTTCCGATTCTTTCAGCAAACCGCTGCGGCCAGAATAGTCATCGTGAAAAGTAATCGGCTCTGGGACGGATCCCAATGGGTAGCGCCCGAAATGACGCGAGGGTGGCGACCAGTTTCGGTGAGGCGCTTTATGCTGAGTCATCAGCAAAAAAGGCTTTTGCGGATCACGTCTCGATTGCAGCCATTCCAAGGTCTGTTCCGCAATCAAATCAGTGCAATAGCCTTCAAATTGTTTTTTTGTGCCGTCAGACAACAAGAACTCAGGATTATAATAGTGCCCCTGGTCCGGCAAGACTCGCCATTCGTCGAATCCTGTGGGCGTTGAGGCTAAATGCCACTTGCCAAATAAAGCGGTTTGGTAACCGGCCGCTTGCAAGGCTTGAGGAAACGTAAATTGTTTTCCGTCAAAACGATCGCCATTGCGGCGAAATCCATTGATATGACTGTGCTTGCCGGTCAACAAACAAGCGCGCGACGGTCCGCAAACAGAATTTGTGCAGAATGATTGCTCGAACAACATCCCGCTCTGGGCCAATCGATCGATGTTGGGGGTTTGATTGATTTTTGAACCATAAGCACTGATCGCTTGCACCGCATGATCGTCGGAAAAAATAATGACAATATTAGGACGAGAATCTTGCGAATCAAGGTCGTTGGCCGAAACTGCCGTCGCCGACGAAGTTGCCGACGTATAAGTATACCCAATTGCAAATAACCACACCAATAAGCTAACGCGCGACCCAACACGACAGAATCGAATTGGCCATAAACTTGCGCCAAATGTTGACAACACAATTGCGTGCATCGATCGTTTTGACCGCATCACAGCCTCCGCTCGTTAGTCGCCTCGAAAACCGGGCCGCGACGATATGCCATCGCAGCCAATGAATCTCATATTAAGGCAACTGGCAGCAATTACAAGCATGCTAGAGGTTTGTCGAAAACGATGAATTCCTGATAGATTGCAAAGCCATATTCAGCCTGCATCATCTGCGATATCTAAACTGGCAGACCATGATCAATGATGTTAACTGTCAGAGTTCGAAATTGAAATTAACCGTTGCGACACCGCCAGAATGGCTTGAATTAGATTAGAAGGGCGAAACGACTGATGGATCGATGTAAAACGCTCGCTCGCTCTTTGGATAGCCGTTACATCGATAGTCCATCGCAGACAACTGTGTAGGGGCGAATCGCTTTAGCATTTTAAATTGCGCCACATTTATCTTTGCGTCGCCAAAATTGCGTGACAATGAGCACGTCTGAAATAGAATCAGATCCCGGCAGCGCATAAAAAAGCTCTCGGTAAACTTGGATCCCAGGGGGGGTTAGGATTCCTCATTTACCCGAGAGCGATTGGACGAAAGGCGATTCAGCTTCCATGCCGAATCGTCAATCTCGATCAAGCCACGCAGCCGAGCGACTTTCGGCATCCTTGCCTTAAGCCCACTCGATTGATTCGACTCGCCACAAACTATTATTTCAAGGTTGCTGAGCCGAACTGTTACTCGATCGTATAACACTCGTGTTTTGTTTTCTGCAATCGTCAGTCATCCGTGACCGTTGATTGAAGTGGGTGCAAGGTAGGCAATTGTCAAAACTCGGTCAAGACAACTTTTGGAAAAAAAACAATTTGATTCAAGAAAATATTTGCTATCAGCCGGAACAAGTTTTTTACTGTTTTTTTGAATTGTTCGCAGATTGATCTTGATTCACTTTTTTTGACTGAAAAAAACGTACTAGGCATCACCGTTGATTCCTTTTCTGCCGAAAGTTTTTTCGGCTGACGCATTTTTTACTTTTTCATTCCTCTCTGATTGGCGTTATGTCAAGCTGGCATTTTCGATCAATCGTTGGGGCAATGAGCGGCTATTACTCAAAACGAATGTTGCGAACCCGGGGCCACAATCGCATGACCTGGGCTTGTGAGCGGGGCCTTAGCGTTTTACATTTTTTGTACTATGAACCTATTAACCACCATTCGCGAACGATTTCGTCACTCCATTGAGCAGTTGGCTGGAACTGCTGATGAGTACCTAGCTTTAATCCGGCCCGCCCAAGACGCTAAATTTGGCGACTACCAAGCCAACTTTGCCATGTCGCTTAAACGTGTGGTCGGTCGCGCCCCCCGAGCCATTGCCGCACAGTTGGTGGCAGATGTCAATCTCAGTGATTTGTGCGAAACTGTTGAAGTGGCCGGGCCTGGTTTCATCAACATGCGACTCAAAGACGAATTGATTGCCCAGTTATTGCGAGATGCGGTTGGCAGCGAACGATTGGGAATAGCACCGGTTGCCAATCCCAAAACTTACGTCGTCGACTTTTCCTCACCCAATGTCGCCAAACCAATGCACGTGGGTCATATCCGCTCAACTGTAATCGGCGATTGCTTATCGCGCGTGTTGCGATTTGTCGGACATCGCGTGATCACCGATAATCACTTGGGCGACTGGGGTACCCAGTTCGGAATGATCATTTATGGATATAAACATTTCTGCAACCCAACGGATTATCAAAATAATCCGGTCGGCGAGCTGTCGCGGCTCTACAAATTAGTTCGATCGTTGATTGACTATCATGATGCCTTGCAGGAATTGCCCAAACTTGAAAAAGCCAGCGAACAATTAGGGCACACGATCGCCCAATTTAAACAGCAAGTGGTTTCGACGGATAAAGTTCAAGCCAAACAACAACAAAAAGAATTGCAAGCGGCTCAATCGAAAGCTACGGAACTCAACGAAACGTTGGCAAGCTGCCGCGAAAAAATTGCGAGGATTCAAAACGACGCAAAAATGTTTGAATTGGCCCGGCAGCATGCCGAAATAAATGAGTCGGTTTTGCGCGAAACGGCAGCGCTGCATGCTGGCAA
>JBGSMY010000101.1:0-7559 GCA_041739975.1 Pirellulaceae bacterium | reverse complement strand
ACTCAAAGAAATTCAGGATTACGTCAATTATTTCAACTCGATTCGCCGACATTCATCAATAGATTACCTGTCACCAAACCGCTTCGAGCTCATGCAAAATCTTTAAGGAATACCGCGCCCGTCAACCGTGGGCCACCTCATTAGCAGCCTATTGAAACACTAGGTTATGTTTTTTGATTGTGCAAGTTAAAAGACAAAAAATTTATTTGTTTTATAAATGGTGTGCTTTATTGCTTTGAAAATTTCATTTTCAGCCCGCTATAGTGTAAATGTGACATACATTTCTTATAGGGCGTGTGACACGTAAATCGCGGTTAAACGCCTGCCTAATTATTGGCACGAGCGAAATCATATCCTTCGGCGTTAAATACCTTGACACCAACCAAAACAATATCCTGTTCGAGCAAGGCACCGCGTTCCGGGACCACGGCCGTGGAAATGGCCATGATCATGCCGGTGTTCTTTTTGATGCTGTTTGCCATTGTCGAGTTTGGTCATGCCATGATGATTCGCACGTTGTTGATTTCAACGGCGAAAGACGCCGCGCGGATGGCTGCGGTGGGCGAGGTTACAACTCAATCGATCGAGGAATACATCGAATCGCGATTAGACAAAGCCATGGATAGTGCCGTTGCTACGATTTGGATTAAGAACGCCGCGGTATTTGATGATCCAACCAATGACATGTCATCTTTCGATATCGATGATTTGCCAGACATCGAACTTTCGACCGCCGAGAGTCGCCAATTGTTCATTATTCGAATTTCAGTTCCATACGAAGGAGTCGCGTTATTGCCGCCGTTTTGGACAACGGGTTTGACAATTACGGGAGATTCGGTCATTCGTCACGAGTAGCAAGTTTCGCGGCCGTTTGCACCGAATAAAAAATGATCAAGTTTTATTTTCTGAGTCATTGATAGATAGCCAGAGTCCACCTATGTCGCACATTGCTAATATTTCTAAACGTTATCGAAGCCATCGTTATCGAAGCCATCGTCGTGGTGCTGCCACAGTCGAGTTCGCTTTTACAGCGCCGCTGTTCATATTGGTGTTGCTGGGAATTTGCGAAATGGGGCGCAGCGTAAATGCCAGCTCGCAGCTTACGTCTTCCGTGCGCGAAGCAGGCCGGTTGGCTTGTATGGACTTCAAAGACTTGATCCCGGCGGGTATGACAGCCAACGAAAAGATCGAGAATGACATTCGCGCTTTTCTCAATGCCTCCGGCTTTCCGGGAGACGAGGTCGACATCACGATAACACACGCTGATGACTCTCAAGTCGGCCAGACGTTTGATCTGGAAGACCCCGACAATTACCTCAAGTTGCTACGGATAACAGCTTCACTACCTTACGAGGCGGTAAGTACTGTTCCCTTGATGTTTATGCGAGATAAACCCATTAGTGCGACGATAGTGTTTCGTCGAGGTAGGGTGAATATGTCACAGTAACCATCTAAATTTTCGCCGCAGTTTTTCGACCACCTAGACCCAGTGTTTTTACTACAGGAGACATGAAAATGACCCACACCCTTCGTGCTCCGCGAAGTCAGTTGCGGCGTTTCCATAGGGAACGTCGCGGTGCCTTTGCGATTATGGCGCTACTGTGTTTGACGATTGTGATCGCATTCGCAGCACTCAGCGTGGACTATAGCCATTTGGCGATGTCCAAACAACGAATGCAAAATGCTTGTGATGCCGCGGCCTTGGCCGCTGCTATGGAAATTACGGCTGCCATTGAATCAGCCGGCCCTGACGTTACCGACGTATCGGCACACGCTCAACAACAGGCACGCCTCAAGGCCGCTGAAGTCGCAAGTTTGAACGGCGTGTACGTCGATCCAGCACGCGACGTCGAATTCGGCCGCCGCTTCTATAACACTTCTTCAGGCGAGTTTGATATCACTTGGAATCAGACTCCGGCAAATTTGGTTCGAGTCACCGCGCGCCGCGACAATCCGGATCGCTCTCAACCAGATGCTATGATTCCCGTGGCTTTTGCGGGTGTTATCGGCCGAGGATCCAATCCAATCGTTACCGATGCAGCGGCCTATGTCGAAGCTCGCGATATTGTCTGTGTTCTCGACTTCTCGCGATCGATGAACTTCGACAGTTTTTTCTCTTCAGAAAAAGGCACAGATACACTGACTCCTGCACAAATTGCCAGTAACTTGGCGTTGGTTTGGCAAGATTTAGGTAGCCCCAGTTATGGCTCGATGTCGTGGGAACCCTCATGGGTGACGATCCCGAGTGCGACATGGGGTGGTTCGACCTTAAGCGTTCGTTGGGAAGACACTTCCGTTTATGTACAATGCACCAACAACCTGACTCGCGTTAGGTTGACCTATGACAATGGTTCTACACAAACATTTTCTCCGACAACGTCTCAACAATCGCGTAGTTGGGCCGGTACCGGTTCAAATTCAGGTCGTGCGATCACCAAGTGCGAGTGCCGTCGTGGCACTTCAACTTGGGAAACGTTCGACTTTTATAACAACTCGCACATCTCGCGAGGACTCGGTCTGACCAGCGTTGCTTACCCCTGGCCATCTGGCAGCTGGTCTAACTTCTTTACGATGAGCCGCAATAAGTCGGGCAGTTATTACGAACCTAAGTTAGTCGAGCACGGCTACAACCGTAAGTTTGGCATCATGACGTTTATGCATTACGTGCTGCGTTATGAACCGGCTTACAACCGTACACCGGACCTTTGGCAAACGCGACACTATCCCTTCCACAGCGTTAAAGAAGGTCAAAAATTGTTGTGCGATTTCTTGGAAGACCTCAGTTTCAATGATTATGTCGGTTTCGTGAGTTACGACAGTTACCATCGAATTGAGCAAACCATGAACGGCTCGGGAATGCCCACGGTCGATATATCTAGCAAACCGGTTACCAACGACTACCAGGCGATTCGCGATCTGATCCATTACAAACAGTGTGGTCATTACGCGTATTCGACGAATATCGGTGGCGGTTTGAAATCGGCTAAGACCTTGCTCGATACCCATGGTCGCGCGGAAGCACGTCCCACGATCTTGTTGATGACGGACGGCAACTCGAACACTATTGATTCGGGTGAAAGTACCTCATTGCCATCGGGTTGGAGTTGGGATTACCTGTTTGACTATGATGGCGATGGCTCGGCAGACTATTCGACTTCGGATACTCAAAAACAATACGTGTTGAAGAAAGCCAAAGAATGCGTCGATGCCGGATATACGATTCACACAATGGTCGTAGGCGACGACGGTGACCGCAATTTGATGGAAGCGGTCGCGCACCTTGGTCGCGGGATCTTTATCGACGTGCCGAGCGGCTCTTCGGTTAGCGAAATGGAAGAGGACGTTCGCGAAGCATTCAATCGAATTGCTTCGTTTGTTCCTCCCGCAACTTTGCTTTCAACCGATGATGTTGCAGATGAATAATAATGACAACTGATGCCTAAGGCATTCCCTTAGGGCTAAGTTCCAAAATCGAAACGACGAGCATGTCCTGCTCGTCGTTTTGCTTTTTGGTCGGGAAGAACGACGGATCACACATCAAATTGTGTGAAATTTTTACTATTTGCCAAGCAAACGGTCGCCGACGCTTCTGAGTCCCCACGAACTCTACCTGCCAAGTTCACCGCTAAATCGGTATATTAAACGCTGGTCCCAGCGGTACGCCGGTGAGGCACGCCGTTGAATAGATCATTGGGCAAAAGTCCATTGAAGGGACTTTGCGCCATTTACCAGAGAAGTCGTAGAAGTCATCGTACGCAGCCGACAATGGATGTGAAGGTTAAAAATGTCTGAATCAAATCCCCCTGCTACCGAGGTCGCTGCCTGGACTATTCAACGCCTGTTGCAATGGACCACCCAGTTCTTCCAACAAAAAAAATGCGATTCACCCCGGTTGGCGGCCGAAGTCTTACTGGCGGAAGCTTTAGGGTGTCCCCGAATTCAATTGTATGCCAGATTTGCTGAGGTCCCGGTCGATCCAGCGCTCAGTCGTTTTCGCGATTGGGTCAAACGGCACGCCACCGGTGAACCCGTGGCTTATCTGGTTGGTTACCGCGATTTTTACGCGCATCGATTCAAAGTAACGCCGGCAGTTCTGATCCCCCGGCCGGAAACGGAACAACTTGTTGTTCAAGCAATTGATGTGATCAATCATCAGCAGTGGCAGAAACGCTGCATCGTCGATGTCGGTACAGGTAGCGGGTGTATCGGATTGACCTTAGCGAAGCAGTTTCCGGATTTAGAGGTTTGGGCTGTAGATATCTCAGCGGAGGCTTTGGCCGTCGCTGCCCAAAATGCCGAATCGCTGGGCGTCCAAGAACGAGTTAAATTTTTAGAATCTGATTTGTTGGCAGCATTGCCGTCGGGAAATCCGATTCCATTGATTGTGAGCAATCCGCCCTATGTGGCCGATGCCGATCAATCGCAGCTGGAAGAAAATGTTCGTCGCTACGAACCTGGTGCGGCACTGTTTGGCGGTTTCACGGGGGCCGAATTAACGCAGCGACTAATTACTCAGGCCGCGAAAGCTTTAGAACCTGGCGGATTCTTGATTTTAGAAACCAGCCCCATGTTGGCAGAGGCCGTACGGAATTTAGTTCTTTCTTCCGGCGAGTTTTCCGATTGTAGTATTACTAAGGACCTAGCCGGTTTGCCGAGAACAGTGCAGGCCCGAAAGAATTTAGCGGACTGATGCTTCGGCACTTACCAGGACGATGTTTAATTCAACAACGGCGTGAGACGGCCGACACCCATTTATCCCCTATCGTCCAGGGATCAATCGCAAGTTATGAAACGCAATAAACCAACTAAGTTGCAGCAATTGCGTTCTGCTCCGAACCGCACTCGCCTAGCTCCCGAACAGTGGCTCAGTTCATTTATCGATTACATCACGAGCGAATGTCATTTGGCGGCCAACTCGATTGCGGCTTATGGCCGAGATCTGCGACGATTCAGTGACTGGTTAGCAGACCGTTCGTTAACCGATTTGAGCATTTCTGATTTATCTGATTTTGCCGCTTGGCTGAAGCAACTGAAACTGGCACCTGCCTCAATTGCGCGACATATCGTGGCCTTGCGCATGTTTTTCAAGTACTTGCAACTAGAAGGCGTCTTGCAAGACAACAAAGCGGAATTGTTGGGAAGTCAAAAGTTATGGGAACGAATCCCAGAAGTATTGTCGGTGGCACAAATCGATCGGTTCCTTCAATCGCCGCGTCGAGTCGATCCTTATTATTTGCGCGACCGAGCATTGTTAGAAATGTTGTACGCCACCGGTTGTCGTGCCAGCGAAGTTTCGAATCTCCGCTTGAGAGATATTCAGCTTGCCGAAAAATACTGCAAATGTGAAGGCAAAGGTAGCAAGCAACGCATGGTGCCGTTAGGCGATTCCGCGATTTCTACGGTGCAACAGTATTTGCAACAATTGCGACCAAAATTGGCTGCACGCAGGTCGTCAGAAACAGATTGGCTGTTCTTAACCCGTTCCGGTCGGCGCGTTCGCCGGGAAGCGATTTGGGAACTTGTAAAAAAGTACGCTTTGGTTGCCGGGATTCCAGTTACGATTAGCCCTCATACCTTGCGCCATAGTTTTGCTACTCATCTTTTGGCCGGAGGTGCAGATTTGAGGCAAGTTCAAGAAATGCTGGGGCACAGCAGTATCGCCACAACGCAAATTTATACCCATGTCGATCAATCGCGACTTAAAAAAGTCCACCAAAAATTTCATCCTCGGGCTTAGTGTCCATTCGAATGAAATGTTTCGTATTACGGCAATCCAAAACCATTTGGGCAAAGAAGTATTAATTGGTTGATTGAGAACTCGAACCCAAATGTGTCGTTCGAAACTCTGACGCCAAGATTCCATACATCACAGCATCATAGAACCGGCCCCACTTTCTAACCTGTTGGCGCAAGGTCCCCTCGCGGCGAAAACCTACTTTTTCTAGCACTCGTCCCGACGCAGGGTTGATTCCCATGTGATGTGCCGTTATGCGGTTTAAGGCCAATTGTTCAAAACCGAACTTAACTGTTTCGCAAGCGGCTTCGGTGGCAATCCCTTGGTTCCAATAAGCCCGCCCGATCCAATATCCCATCTCGGCCAAGATATCCTCGGCGTTGATTTCCAATCCAATCGCGCCGACTAAACGATCGTCGGGACGCAATGTGATGGCAAAAATCGCAGATTTTCCGGACTCCCAAAACTCCTGATGCTGTGCAATCCAATGCTCTGCAGCACCGGCCGGATAAGGGTAGTCGATCGAGCGGGTCGTGAGAGCTAACTCGCGATCGTTTACCATCAATTGCACTTCCGTCGCATCACTAAATCGAAACGGCCGCAGCCACAGTCGTTTCGTTTCCATCGCTGGACGATGTGAACTCATCTGTAAACCTTTTTCCCACGTCAAATCCAATTTCCAGTCCACGAACGAATCGCCGATTGGTAACGATTGTAACGGATGGAACAGGCCAAAAAATTAAGGAAATCTCGGGTCCATTCGCAATTTCTCGCCCAACCGCACAGCAACCTTAACCTAGATTTTAGCGACCATTCACGTCAACTTGTGTTTGATGGACAGCTTGGATTAACAACACTTTCGCCGACATTCAGCCTTAGGAGCATTCCAGTCGTGGGATTCCTGCAACAGTTTTTTAAAAGCGTTTTTGAAGAGACCCCTAACGTAGGTGCTGAAAGTAAGACCTATGACCAAGCTAACAAACAAGAATTAATGCGGCATTTGAGTACTAGCCGATATGGCGATTTTGAGCTTACAGAGGCCGTCCGCCCAGCGCTCGATCTCAAAATCCGCCCCACCCAGGGCTATCGACACGATTATTACGTCGACGAAGAAACTAAAGCCCGCGTTCCAGTGATCATGGCCTCGGTCTCAAAAGAACTGCTGTTTCCTGTATTTATGCAGTTAGTGAATCGTTTGGGCAGCACTGTCGACGTGGTGCTCGAAACCAGCCACAATCACGAATCGACTGGGCATACCGACCTGTATCGAGAACAAATCGATCTCCCCGTATTGACCAGCGTTCTGTGGGAATACGAAGAGCTATTAACCAACGATGGCTGCACTGGAATCGCTGTATTGAATCCCAAGACACCTCAAGAAATACAACTTGATGAACATAAACTGTTGATTATTTACGGCAGTCCGCTGGAACCGTTTGAGCATGTTCTTGAACAAAATGGTATCCATTGCAACGAACATATTCACTTTATTACGGAAGCTGAACACGTTCACTCATCCAGTGACACTCTGTTCCGCCAATTTGGTCAACTGCAAACCGAACTCGGGCTTGACCAAAAGCATTTACATTAAATCGTTGCAATCTCAAGCTTCTTTGCGTTCATTCGATACTCGAGATAGTGAATTTCGCACGACGTCTCATGCCTGCTTCAATCAAGTCTTAATTAAATGGATTTCGGAAAAGTGGATGTTGGACAAGAAAATGTTGGACAAGAAAATTTGAGACAAGGAAATTTGAGACAAGGAAATTTGAGACAAGGAAATTTGAGACAAGGAAATGTTGGACAAGAATATGTTGGACAAGAA
>JBGSMY010000078.1:0-5641 GCA_041739975.1 Pirellulaceae bacterium | reverse complement strand
GTCGCCGTATGCAGTTGCGAAATTATCGGGCGAGCACTATTGCCAGGCGTTTCATCAATCGTTTGGATTGGAAACCGTTTGCCTGAGGTACTTTAATGTATTTGGTCCACGCCAAGATCCTAATAGTCAGTATTCCGCAGTAATACCGTTGTTTATCACGCGGATCTTAAACCAACAACGCCCTGTAATTTATGGTGATGGTCAACAATCGCGAGACTTCACCTACGTTGGCAATGTCGTCGACGCCAATATGTTGGCATTGACGGAGCCGGCGGCGGGAATTTCCGGCAAGAGTTTCAATATTGCCGACGGCCGAGCGACCTCTCTTTTGCAACTGCTTCAGTCCTTGCAACAGTTGCTCGGATTGAAGATTGAGCCCGACTTTCAGCCAGCGCGTGTTGGCGATATTCGCGATAGCCTCGCTGATATTTCGCGGGCAACTCGCGAATTAACGTTTACCCCGCGCACTTCTCTGTGGGACGGCTTAAAACAGTCGATTGAATATTACCGTCAAGTCGTGGCGGTATAAAACAAAACCCCCGAGAGCCAATGGATCTCGAGGGTTCATCAGGTGGTATTTCGATGCCGCAATCTTGTTGCGGTCGTTTTTTAAGTTTGCAAATCGCAGAATATGCTAAACACCGTGTGCGTTACTCTTTATCTTTGTTGGGATCAACTACAAAGGTATTAGGAACGACTTGAGCATCAAACGCGATCACGATTTCCGGTTGATTTGGATCGTTTGTTTTGACGACAATACTATCGGTCAACAAACCGGCAACTGAAGTGTCAACTGAGTACTGTAGTAAATGCAGCGTCTTCTGTCCCTCAGGTTTTTTGAATTTGATTTGTTGGTGATTGTGAACTACACCAAGAATTTCAAACGGTTTATCGCCTTTGATGACGATGCTTTTTTCCAAGGGCTGGCCGAGCGTCAACAGTCCTAATTGGACAGGTGCTGCTTGGATGGCTTGCTTGACGTGACCGAGCAATGGGACACGAATATTTTGATTATTGAGATCGGAAGTCGTCACCATCAGATGATCGTTGATGGAACCCAAAGGAGCGTCAGCTTTGACGGTCAATTGAATCTGATAATCAACTCGGCCTGTATTTCGATCGCGGCGTGTTTCCTCGAAAGCCACTTCAATTGCTGGGTTCGAAGAACTAACGTCCTGCACCGTCCAAGCCGGATTTCCCGCATATTTGACGGTGACTAATCTTTGAATTCCGGCTCCATAAACCACCGTTCCGAAGTCAACCGTCAGCGGATCGATGACAACGTCGCGGCGAATCATGCCTTTGATAGAAAATTGAATTTCTGCGTATTCACTGTATGGATTGCGACGCTGTAGGCCCAACGTTGCCGTGGCAGCACGTTGTCCCTCAAAGTTTTTCGTGTCGAAATCAATGAGCACTTCGGCCGTTTCGCCCGGCTTTACCGACTGCGTCAAAATCTTAGGCTTAATACATCCACAACTTGCCCGGATTGAGGTCAGTTGCAAATCGCCATCCAGTGTATTCGTGAAACGAAACACATGTTGTTGGGCGGACGCCTTGGCAACTGTGCCAAAATCATGGCTTTTGGCATCGGTCAACGATTGTGACCAATGGATGCGTGCGGGCGCAGATTGATTGACACCCCTGTTGTTTTGATAATACTGACCGAATGCCGATGGACACATCGACAGACAGGCCGTCCCGATTAGAACCAAACGAAAAACTGACATGACATACCCCCCTGATAGTTGAAGCGATCCCGCAGACAAACCGATTTGAACGTCCGTTTGTTCAATATCAAAAAAAACCCCACAACTGGCTAGCTCAAATTATTTGAAACTTCAGTGAACTAGTGGCAATCAGCCCGACACTTTCGCCCCTCAAGACGAATTTGTCCTACATTGCAGTTGCCACTTGACCCTAGGCGACGCGGCCCACGTTAAGGGTTCGCCGCCAGCGAAAAGATGCCTAAATTCACGGTTTTTATTGTTTGACCAATGGTTGACTGCGTATCAGTCATTGGGCGTCCTACCGCGATTGAAGCATCCACAAGTTGTTATGGTTTACGTCCCAATCATTGATTGCGGTTCAGAAGTGGCAAGCTTTTTTTTAAAATTGTTGAAGAAATTGCAGCACGAATAACGCAATACAACAGCTTTAGGAAAAATGTGCTGCAGGGAAAATCAATCGATTAGCGGGACTTTTCTGCCTGGATAAACCAGGCAATTAGAACGGGGCGATTTGGCGATTATCGCCTGGAAAGTATCGTTCAAACTGCAATTCTCATTGGTCAAATGGGTCGGCCAACAAGTCATGTTGCTGGCGGAAAGCCCTACACTACCGCGTTGGCGAAATCAACCAGGCGGGAGACGAAACGGATGAAATATTGAGATTTTTGGAAATTTGGCGATATGAACTGTTAAGCAGACCTTTTGCCAAAAGGCGCGACCGATGCAAAACAACCGTGAAAAACAGGGGATTGAATGCCAGGGAAAGAGTGAGAATTTAGAAATTACCCGGCTAGGATTCGAACCTAGACTGACGGAACCAAAATCCGTAGTGCTACCATTACACCACCAGGCATCATAGGGGCGGATTCTACTCGATTTCGCCCTGTTTGGCAACGCCATAAGTCAGCTGCTCGAGCTGAATCGTGAGGTCGACATTGTTGACAAAAACCGTTTTTGGAACGGTGATCATAACGGGTGCGAAATTGAGAATTCCAGCAATTCCAGACTCGATCAATGCCTCCGTGGTTCGCTGGGCCACACCTTCCGGCACGGCCAAGATCGCCAATTTGATCGATTTTTTATTCACAAAGTCGGCCATTTGAGTCATGGGTTGGACCACAATTCCACCTAGATTTCGGCCAATCAAATGCGGTGCCGAGTCAAATGCTGCTGCGATAACGAAACCTTGGGGAACAAAACCACGATAACCAAGCAAAGCCTGACCCAAATTGCCGCAGCCCACGAGAATAATTGGCCATTGGCGGTCTGTCCCCAAAATTTTCCTAATCCGCGGCACCAACTCTTCGCAACGATACCCTCGCCCTGGGTACCCGAATTGCCCAAAATGAGTGAAATCCTTGCGAACTTGGGTGTCAGCGATTCCTAAAGCCTCCCCCAACTGCCGCGAATTAACCGTGCTTTCCCCACGAGCTAAACGACGCTGGACTTCTCGCAAATACAGACTCATCCGCACAACTACCGCTTTGGGCGGGTGGGCACCTGAGTTTCGTTCTTCGGTTGAATTTAATTCCATGACCTTGAGGTTACCAATCGCCCAGTTAACTGGATTAGTTGTTTTGAGAACGGTGGGGCAAACTACCTTCGACCCCAAAAAATCATTTCGCGATCCGAGCGGCTGATATTCATTGTAAACGACCTGGGCTTAAATCGGGAAATGGCTCCTCAATCGGAAAACCTTATCAATGTGATCTGCAGGGAACATTCCTTTAGGATTGCCTAGTCGGAGTCAATGCCTCGTGGACGAATCCCACGGACCGTACGATGCGCGTCCCAATTTTCTTCATTCAAAGGATCACGACAATCGTCAAAGTCTGCACCATCGATTAGGATGCCTGCACTTTTCTAACAAAATTTTTCATCACTGTTTGTCTTGTTAACCTATCTTGCCCTGTCTGCCGATTTTTACGACATCAGGAGGGCCAGATTCAGGCTTGGATATGATGTCCGGCAGTCCCCTCTATTGCCATCGAGACTTTCGTAGGAACCCGGAATGGGACGGAGCCTTGGCAAAACGGGAGAAAATGTATTTGGAAAAGGCACGGCGATCGTTCGCCAGACCAGATGCCGCCTCATAGGTTAGAAACGTCAGAATTTTTTTTTGGAGAAGTAGCAATGAAAGTAGTACGAAGTCTGCTGACAACTGCAGCCATTGTTGCATGTATGTCGGCCAGCTTCAGCTGGGCTCAATGTTGTGGTGGCGCCAGCTATAATGCTGTTGGTGCAGCAGCACCGGCATCTGCAGATGGTTGTGGCGGCAGCTATACCGTCATGCGAACGCAACGACGTGTCGTTTATGATCGACAGGAAGTCACTCGAACCCGAAACGTATCACGAATCGTTTGGGAAGAGCAACAAGTACCGGTAACTCGTACGATTCGGGAAACCGCAACTCGTACAGAAGAGTACACCGTTCGTCGTCCTGTCCGTGAGACGACATACAAGACAGTCAACTATACGGTTCGCGTTCCTGTAAAGGAAATGCAAACCCAAAACTATACGGTTCGCGTTCCCGTTCAAGAAACGCACAGCAAGACGGTGATGGTCCGCCGCCCTGTTCGCGAAATGCAAACTAAAGAGATCACGGTTAACGTTCGTCGTCGGGTCACCGAGACACAAATGCGGAATGTTAGCCGAATTGTTCGCACTCCTTATACAGAAACACAAACGGTAAACGTTCGTGGTGGTCACTGGGAAACACGTCAAGAAGTGATTCCTGGTCGTTCATACTCACGGTTGGTTCGCGTTCCTGGTGGCTGCAGCGTTGATGAATGCGGTTGCCCAGTTCGTACCCGATGCCGTTTTGAACGAGTTTGCTGCCAAGCTCCTGACCGCACGGTTTGCCGTCGCGTTTGGGTTCCAACTTGCGAAACCAAAGAAGTTTGCGTAACGAAATATCGTTGCGAAACTGTTTGCGAGCAAGTTCCAGTTTGTGTAACTCGTTGGGTCTGCGAACCTCAAACTCGTACGGTATCCTGCTGCGTTACCAACTGGGTTTGTGAGCCAAAGACTGTTAACTATTGCACGACACGTTGGGTTTGCGAAAACCGCACTCGTGAAGTTTGCGTAACTCGTTGGAACTGCGAAACTCGCACTAAAGAAGTGCCTTGCTGCACCACCAACTGGGTTTGCGAAACTCGCACACGATGCGTTCCTTATACGGTTTGCCGTCAAGTTCAAGAAACCAAATGCGTACGGGTTTGCCGTCGCGTTTGCGAACAAGTTCCTTACACGGTAACCGTTTGCGTACCTCGATGTGTTGAAGAACAAGTTCCCGTAACTGTTAGCTGTGCACCTAGCTGTGGCTGTGGTGACCCATGCAACAACGGTTGTGGTGACGCTTGTGGTTCCGCTAACGGCTGCGGTTGTGGCGCAGACGCTTGCTGCGGTCCTCGCTTCGGCGGTCGTTTGCGTAACTTGCTTGGTCGAATTCGGGGCCTTGTAACCATTCACCGTTGCTGCGCATGCGACAGCGGTTGTGATTCCGGTTGCGACAGCGGCGCAAACGCTGGCTGTGGCTGCAACTAATTCCTAGTTACGAGCCTGACTTTCTAAACCAGGACGCATTTCTGGTCTAATACGATGGGGTGGTTTGGTCGATAGGGGCCGAACCACCCTTTTTTCGTTGATCCCTCAAATATTTACTTCGCGGCCATACTCCTCAATGTGCCAAACAATTCCTTCAACCCTTTTTCCTAACTCTTCAACCATTCTGACTGACCCCCTGACCGCCTCAATCGCGGAATTCGAAACGTTAGTCGACTGTGATGACAAGAAGATTGGATGACAAGAAGATTGGATGACAAGAAGATTGGATGACAAGAAGATTGGATGACAAGAAGATTGGATGACAAGAAAATTGGATGACAAGAAAATTGGATGACAAGAAGATT
>JBGSMY010000036.1:0-9477 GCA_041739975.1 Pirellulaceae bacterium | reverse complement strand
TCCGGGGAAATTCTGTAACACTAATTCCTTGCCAAACAGTCGGCAAATATAGCGCAGTTTGAGTGATTTTTGTCGTGCCGCATACACAAAATCGCGATGGCCGCTGTTGATGACAATCAAGTTTTGGTCGGCGTCAAATCGCGACCTCCACAATTGGCCGGGCTGTTTATCAAAGGTGTAATCTGGCAATCCTCGCTTGGATTCGTTGGTTGGACGTTCGTCCAAAACCGAATCCGTGATTGTAACTAACGCTTGGGCCGTAACCACAATGTCTGATTCGGCCGAATCGATTGAAGCGGGGGCCGATTGAGTTACCGTTACTTGTAACTTAAGCAGCTGCGGTTCCGATGGTGCCGTGAATTCTAGAATTGCTCGATCGGGATCGACTAAATCGGCTTGACCTTCGACAATTTGCCAACGATAGCTGAGAAAATCGAGTACTTCCCTGCCGGCTTTATCCCTGGGCCGAGTCAGAAATGCCCGGCTAGTTCCGACCCGCAATGTACAACTCGTCGGCGAAATCCTGACGCTGTACAACGGGCCGGCATGTTCAAAAAAACTTTTTTGTTGTGGCTCGCCGTATTGCTGTTCATTGTCCTGGGCAAGGTCCATTTCGGCTTCGGTTGGCAATTCGGTTGTGCCGCCACCTGTTGATCCAGGTGCGACAAAACCGGGTGGATGACGATTCAAGTTTGGGGATCCGTTGGCAGCGTCAGAAGTAGCGGATGGACTTGAGTTTGTTTTGTTTGGATTGGGCTTTTTTGGTTTGGCTTGGCCTAAACCATAAATATCGAACCAGTCATATTCTTCCTCGGGCAACGCTAAAAGTGCTTCGCGAAAAGCTCTTTGAATGGCTTTGAATGTATCGCGACTCGCTCGCTCACTGGCCAATTGTTGCTGATGCTCGATCAAATCGAGCAAATGCAATTCAAGCTCGGACATGGAATCGACCCATGCCGCAAATGCGTCATCGCGAATCACGCCAAGTCGTGTTCCAGGAGTCAAGTTCAAGAATGGGACATCGATAACGCCGACAAAGTACCCCGAGTTCCAAGGGGCTTTTTCAAACGGTTCCAGTTGGCTGAGCGATTCGAGCACGCGGGTCCCGGCTTTGCTCAATCCAATTTGTTGACCAGGCTGTGGGTCGGACAAATAAATTTCGACATGACACTCGCCCAAGGCCGAGCTCACAGTTGGAAGTTGTCGCAATAGTTGTCCCGAAAATTCTCGCGGAACAACGTTTAGTTCCTGCCGCGACAAGCGGTCATGAATTTTAATGTCGATACCAAGTTGGCGAATTCGGTCTCGCAATTCCCCAGCCAAATACCATTGTATTTTTTCTCCACTTAAATGGCGAATTCCAGGTAATAAAGGACCGATGGTCAATTTAGTACCTGCAGTTGGCAACAGCGATCGTTTATGAGTGATGGTGAACGCAGGATCACCACTCGACATTCGCATCTCAAACAAGCGACCCTGGCGATCGCCGCAAATCATACTTAGCGTCTGCCCCACTGTCCAAAAACTAAGCAGACCGATTCCGAATTCGCCTTGGATACCTGATTGACCTTGTTTTTTGATCTGCCGTTTAAGCGAATCGCAAATATGGGTTGCCACATATTTAAAATCCGGTTCGCCTTGTTCATTGAGAGGAACACCTTGGCCGTCGTCTTGAATCGATAGATACGATTCACCACGTTGGCGAAATCGAGTCACTGTGATGTGTTTAGCGCCGGCGTCAATGCTATTCTCGACGAACTCCGCAATGGCCTTCAACGGATTGCTTTGCGACAAGGCGATGATTCGAATGGCATTCCAATCGTCACCGATGCGCAGTTTTCCGGACATCGCTTCGCGTTTGCCATTTGGAACCGATGGGACCGGCGGCGTTGATTTTCTGGCCGTTGATTTGCTGGCCGTTGGTGGTTGCCGTTTTTTAGCGACTTGATTATTAGTGTCGGTGCGTGAGCTGGGTGTTTTCACCTTCGACTGTTTTGCTTTTGCTGAATTCGATTGGGCTTTTCGCTTTGACACAATTCGTTCGTTAGTTTAGGTGTAATCTTAGAAAGTCGTATTGTTCCTGCTCGAATTCGGCAAGTTGCGTTATTGTGAACGTTGATAAGAGATTTCCATCGACATAAATTCATCAGCTCCCGGTGGCTGAAACCACGTGCGCATCAGATGTCGGTCATGATTCATCCATTCAATAACGGATCGTTTGCGAATCGCGGGTTGATCGGCCGCTGGTACAAACTCACTGTGCATCTCCCAGCGATTGCCGGTTGAGTCGACATTCCCAAACTCCAACTGCATTGTGGTTGAGGCATTGTCGATCCAAAAGCCTTCAAACTGGCCCAATGTTTGATTGTAGCCCCAAAATCCTTGGCCACAAAAGTTGGGAAATGGCCCATCATTTGAGTCGCCGCGATAATTTTGGTGGAGATAAAGTCCCCCAAGTTCGATCGAGTTAACCATCGTGCCTGTTGAAATCATGGGTTCACCCGGCCCCATATAGATCTTAACCTCGGCGCGAAATGTTCCGGCAAAACGATGAAGTAATTGATGGTGCTGGTCCGGTTGAGGCGGTCCCATCGGTGGTGCAGTTTCGGGTGACGATTCGGGCATAACAACGTTCCTGTCGATTTATTATTCAGGGTAATTTTATTCAACTGAGCCAATTATTTTGGGCGGGAACTTCAACGATCGCCGCCCGAGGTCGAGGACGACGAAGCCGGAGCCCCGGTTGCATCGCGAACATATTTGTTCAGCCAATCGATCGTTTCCGCATGGGTATGCAACACCGATTCTCGAGCGCGATAGCCGTGACTCTCATGAGGCAGCATCACTAAACGAACTGTGCCTCCGTTGCCTTTGATTGCTTGATACATCCGCTGACTTTGAATAGGAAAGGTCCCGGAATTGTTGTCGTTTTCGCCATGAACCAAAAGCAACGGCCTTTTAATTTTCTCGGCATGCGTAAATGGCGAAATGTTCATATAAATATCTTGGGCCTCCCAAAATGGCCGCCGTTCGGATTGAAAACCAAAGGGGGTCAACGTTCGGTTGTAGGCGCCGCTGCGGGCGACACCGGCGCGAAACAAATCGCAATGTGCCAGTAAATTTGCCGTCATAAATGCTCCATAGCTGTGACCGCCAACGCAAACGCGGTCGCGATCGGCAACACCCAATTCAACGGCTTTGTCGATGGCCGCTTGGGCCGACGAAACGATTTGTTCGATGAAGGTGTCGTTCATCGTTTCGGGGTCGCCCACCACCGGCATGGTAGCATTGTCCATGATTGCGTAGCCTTGTGTCAGCATCGCTAAATGGGACAGTCCGCCGATTCGAGTGAATTGGTTGGGACTACCCGAAACTTGCCCAGCTGTGCTGGCATCGTTATATTCCAACGGATAGGCCCAAACCATTAACGGCAATTGTTGCCCCGGTTTATAGTCGGCTGGCAAATAAAGCGTGGCGGACAGCGGCACACCATCGGCGCGGTCGTATTTGACAAGTTGTTTTTTTATGCCGCGAATTTGCGGCGTTGGGTCGCTAAATTGTGTGAGGGCCAGATTATCTTTTGTATTTAAGTCCCGCCAGTAATAATTCGGTGGATCGGTGGGTGATTCGCGTCGAGTGATGAATCGCGGCAACCGCTCCGTACTTGTTTCGACTAAGGCCGCGACGCTTTCCAGTTGGCCCTCTTCGCAGCGCCACAATCGTTCCGTTTGCAATGTCGACAAATTCAATCGATCTAAGAATGGCAGATTGCCTTGCGGCGAGGCGCCTTGTCCTACCAAATATACCCAATCGCCATCTTGCCGTACTAACGGGAAGCCATTTTTGTCAGACTTGGAGACCATCCGACCCGGATCGCCATATTGATCGCGCATGCTGCGGTCAACCAAGACTTTGGGATTGGCGGCAAGATCGGCGAGGTCGTACAATTGCGTTCGCGTCCACCGGCGATCACGATCCATATCAGAGCTTGCGATCCAATTTGGATTCTGGAAAAAAGTTAACCCCATGGCCCGATGTTCAACTTTGAACAATGATTGAGGGTCTGTTTCAAATGGGGCTGACCAAGCCCAGAGTTCGTCGCGATGGTCGACTTTGACTCGCGGATCACCACCGTCTAACGCTTCATACCACAACAAGGTTGCCGGCGCGCTGGCCGACCAACGAATCGAACGGGGGCCAGTTCGTACCCCTTCAATGGGAATATTCTCCGCTAAAGGAATATCGATCACCGAATGAGCCAAGTTGCCATCGCGATTCCAAACAGAAATGTTTTGCGGAAAGGATGACCACGGCAACAGAAATGAAAACGGCCTTTGCAAGGTTGTTACCAAAATCCAATTTCCATCCGGCGAACTACCGAACCCGGAATACATTCCGGCCTTTCCCAAAGTTGTTGATTGGCCTTTAAAATCAAACCGGGTTAACTCTGTTGTGGCATAATACTCAAACAGATCTTCGTCATAAGCGTTGGTTAATAGATCTTGATAAGTTCGTGTCGGGGAAACATTGCCAAGAGACTCTTGAATGTTGGGACCCTGAGGGCGTTTGGGTTGGGTCGGTTCGGCCCCGCGACTCGCTGGAACCAATGTACACAGAATTTGCAGTCCATCGGTTGTGAATTCCCAACCGCCGAGTACCGTCGACAGTCGGTCGGTAAGCTTAAGCGGTTCCGTCGGACGATCAACCGAAACCAGCCAAAGTTCGGTTCCAATATCAGTGACAACCGTCAGTCCAAAATGATTCGAAGTGTGCGACCAACTCATCCCGCTGATTTTCACGTTGTCAGGCATTGGAATTTTAATCAACTGTTGACCATCGCGTCGGCGTAAAGAAACGCCGCGCAAAAAGTCCGTTTGAAAAGGGCTGTTGGCAACAGGATCAATACGAGTACCCGCCAGCTGCAACATGCGCCGCGCCAAGTCCTCGATATTTGGCATCGCCGGTTGTTCGAGGAACACCATCCATTCACCGTTCGGACTGATGCTGACCGAAGGTTCCGGTTTGGCGTCGATAATGTCCACGACGACCTGAGGTGGCAGTCGATATTCAGACTGTGCGGACAATGTTGACATACACGCTAGACTCACCACGAGATAAAACAACCATTTCATGGCATGAATCCCTAAGAAAATTAGGAGACAAAACCTTGGCGGAGTTTGAACAATCCGTTCAACCGTCAATTCAATGACTGATTATTGTAAACCAATCGATTCCCGCAATGCCACCCGGCAGAACAGCTGTGCTATGATTAATGGTTGTGGGATTGGCATTCATGCCATCATGGTTTTTCCGGTCTCAACGTTGAGAGTGCTTTTAGAGCTCGAATCACTAAATTTTGGTAACGATCGTTCAATTTTCGCTTATGATTGCAAATATTGAGCTAACGCGAAATTCCCTAGCGTTCGGTCCGGCCGCAGGCCTGAGTTCGTGCGGCCAATTTGGACTTAAGCCGCTATTAATTAGTTTCGTAGTATTCGTGGCTGGGTGTTTTGACGGTGGAATGTTATGGGCTCAGCTTAAGAACGCCGACTTGATGTCGGCCGATTTCCGACAGCTGCTCGAGTCTAGCTGCTTTGACTGCCATGGCGATTCGGATCGTGAGGCCGGACTCGATTTGTCGTTTTTCAAAACGGTGGGTCAGCTTCGGGAAGCCAAAGACATTTGGAACAACGTTCAGCGTCGAGTGTTATCGGGCTCAATGCCACCGCCCGATTATGACTCGTTGTCACAAAATGACCGAGTGGCTTTAGCGGCTTGGGTTGAACAAGCGTTGACCGACGTTGATTGTTCGGAGATGTCGGTTGTGGGCCAAGTTACCTTGCGGCGTTTGAATCGCTTGGAATATCGTAATTCTATCCGCGACCTACTACTTGTCGATTACGATGGGGCCGACGCATTCTTGGGCGATGATGTTGGTTATGGCTTTGACAACATTGGTGATGTGCTGAGCATGCCGCCCATTCTATTGGAAAAGTACCTGACCGCCGCTGAAGTAATCAGCCGCCAAGTAATTGTCGCGCCCGAAGATGTCGCGGCGGTTGAGACTCCCCTGCCCTTGGGCGATTGGGCGACCGAAGGCGGAATTAACAACGACGGCGGACGCCTGTCTTTCTTTTCTAATGGTACGGCCACCTTCGAGTTTCGCGCCCTCGTGGCCAAAGAATATTTGCTAAAAATTCAAGCAATGGGTCAACAGGCGGGCGACGAACCTGTGCAAATGACTGTAATGATTGATAAAAAACGGATCAAACGAATTGATTTACCCGAGCACGAGGCCATCGTGTCTATCGAGTTGCCCATAAAATTGGCCAAGGGAAACCGAAACATAAAGATCTCTTTTGACAATGATTTCTACAACCCGCAAGCCGCTGATCCGGATCGTCGCGACCGAAATTTGGCTGTCCAAAAAATTTCGTTAACTCCAAAAACGGCTGAACTTCCAGAGCGAAATGCCATTCAAAAGAATTTCTTTTTTGTTTATCCCGAGCGGGCCGCGGATGAAGCTGACACAGCTCAACGATTGGTTCAATTTTGGAGCAGCCACCTTTTTCGTCGCGCCACGCAACCTGAAGAAGTTGCCAAAATTGCCGAAGTTTACACAGCGGCTCGCCACGAAGGAAGTTCGTTTGAACAGTCAATGCAATTTGCTCTGCAAGCGATGCTCGTATCGCCAAAGTTCTTGTACAAAGTCGAAGAACCGCCGCAGGTCCAAGGCGTAGCACGCGCTTTAAATTCTTTTGAATTGGCGACTAATTTGTCGTACTTTCTCTGGTGTTCGGCGCCGGACTCCGAACTGTTGAGCATTGCCAATACAAAAGACCTGCAAGGCGATCATTTACTTCAAGCACAAATCAAACGGATGTTAAGCGATTCTCGGGCACAGCGAATGGTTGATAATTTTTCGGAACAGTGGCTGCAGCTGCGGGGACTGGATCGATTTGAACCCGACGCTCAACAGTTTCCCGACGTCGATCGGATTCTGTTGCTAGATTTGCGAGCTGAAACTCAAGCGTTTTGTCGGGAAATTTTTAGCGAAAATCGCAGTTTGTTGGACTTGTTAAATGCCGATTTTACATATGTTAACCAACGCCTTGCCAAGCATTACGGCTGGGATGACCTGGAGATAACTGGCGATAAATTGCAACGCATATCGTTGGCAGGGCGCGATCGTGGCGGATTGTTGACCCAAGGTAGCTTTTTAACGGTTACCAGTAATCCGACACGAACCAGCCCAGTCAAACGCGGTAAATGGATTCTCGATAACTTGTTAAACGAACCACCTCCACCTGCACCACCCGATGTCGTGCCGTTGGAGGATCAGAAATTGACGGGTACGTTTCGACAACAATTAGAACAACATCGCCGCAATCCCAGTTGCGCGTCTTGTCACGATCAAATGGATCCACTGGGTTTAGCGCTGGAACAATTTGATCCGGTTGGGCGTTGGCGAACTCAGGACGGTGGGGCGGCAATCGATGCCAGTGGCGTGTTGCCCACGGGTGAGACATTTGTTGGCGCAGAGCAATTGCGGCAAGTTCTGTTGGAACTAAAGCGAGATCAATTCATCCGTTGCGTGGTCGAAAAAATGTTGACCTATGCACTGGGACGCGGGTTGCGGTATGACGATCAATGCACGGTCAATGACATCGTAAAACGATTAGAAGCCAGTGAGTACAGTGCGCGCGAGTTGATAATCGCAATTTGTGAGAGCCCACCGTTTCGACAACGGCAATGGATGTCGGACAATGGCGAGACCCCGGTAAAATAGTTTTGCAATCAAGTTGGCAATCTGGATTGGCGGCGTTTGTTTGGAAATCGAAAGACGAAATTGGGTGCGTCCCAACGTTTCCAGAAGTTACGATTGGTTAGGAGAGCGAAAATGGCATTTAGCGGAATATCACGTCGGACCATGCTGCGAGGCTTGGGTGTTAGTCTGGCGCTACCGTGGCTGGAAGCGATGACGGGGGCGTCTACGGGGGCGTCTACGGGGGCTCAGTCGGCAGTGACGTCTAATGGTTGGGGATCAACAATCTCAAATGCTGCAATGTCCAATGTGGCGCCAAAACGAGTGGCATTCTTATACGTTCCAAACGGCATTCATATGGCCGATTGGACACCGTCCGAAGTGGGGAAACAATTTGAATTGCCCACAACCTTGCAAGAGTTGAGTGCCTTTAAAGATCAGATCAATATACTCAGTGGATTGACGCTCAACGGCGCTCGGGCGCTGGGTGATGGGGCCGGCGATCACGCCCGAAGCGTCGCTTCGTTTTTGACAGGCGCTCACCCCAAAAAAACAAATGGTGCAGACATTGCGGCAGGCATCAGTGTCGATCAATTTGCGGCCGCCCTAATCGGCAAAGCGACTCGTTTGCCATCATTAGAACTTGGAACCGAATCGAGTGCACAAGCAGGTAACTGCGATTCAGGTTACAGTTGCGCTTACACCTCAAATTTATCATGGCGGACGCCAACCAGTCCGGTTGGCAAAGAAATGGATCCCGCGGCCGTGTTTGATCGGTTATTTGCCAATACCGAGATCACATTGACCCCCGAGCAACGCGCTCAACGACAACGGCGCCGCAAAAGTATCTTGGACCTTGCCCAAGAAGACGCGCGAGCGCTGCATACCAAATTGGGTAATCAAGATCGACGGAAACTAGACGAGTATCTGTATGCGATCCGCGAATTGGAACAGCGTTTGAGTCGAACTGAAAAACTCAATCACCGCGATCCACAAACGGACGATTTTGCGCGCCCGACGGGAGTGCCGCGAAGTTACGGCGACCATGTCAAATTGCTGTTGGATATGTTGGTTTTGGCTTTTCAAACGGATTCGACGCGGATTGCGACATTTATGTTCGCCAATGCGGGTAGCAATCGCAGTTACCGAGAGATTGAAATTGCCGAGGGGCATCATGATTTGTCGCATCACGGAAATAGTCAAGAAAAGCAAACGCGCGTGGCGGCAATCAATCGCTTTCACGCTCAATTGTTTGCACATTTTTTGGAGCGATTGGCTGCAACGCCCGAAGGCGATGGCACATTGTTGGACAATTCTATGATTGTCTACGGCAGCGGCATCAGCGACGGCAATGCCCATAATCATGACAACTTGCCGATTTTATTAGCCGGTAGTGGCGGCGGTAGTTTTTCGACGGGCCGGCACCTCAAATACCCTAAAGAAACACCGCTGACCAATCTTTATGTGTCGTTGCTGAACCACTTGGGAATCCCCGACCGAAGTTTTTCAGATAGTACTGGGCCACTCGAAGAGCTTAGAACTTAGACCGCATTTGATTCACTGGCAACGAAGTCATTCGCAGTGTTTAACGCGCAGAGTTTAACGCGCTTTGTTTAACGGCAAGCCAGAGCGAAATTTGCGGCCTCTAGCCGTGCCACCTTCCAAGATTTCAACCGCAAATTTCGCGGCGGCGACGGCGCGACAAGGGAAAC
>JBGSMY010000026.1:0-3589 GCA_041739975.1 Pirellulaceae bacterium | reverse complement strand
CCGGCGCCACCACCGCCGCCACCGCCGCCTTGACCGCCGAAGCCACCGCCACCTTGACCACCAAAGCCACCGCCGCCGCCACCACCAGGTCCAAGCTGTGCCATTACTGGTACGCCCGCAAACGCCGGAGGCATTTCAATTGCCAGTGGCGCATCAGATTTGTTTTTGACGATAATGTTTGCTTGAGATGGATTGATCTGTTTGTATATTACTTCAACTTGATCAGATGCCATTGCTGAAAACAATTCAACCGGTTGAAAGCCTTCAACGGGTTCGGCCGTTTTCCAAACGGTGTTTAAGCGTTTTTCTTCAGCCCGTTTTTCCTTAGCTGCTTGTTTACTGTCTGCGTCGTCGAAACGCCCAGTTGCAGCTGACGCGGATGAAACACAGGTTGACACAGCAATACCTGCCGCGACCAACACTCCGAGAATGCGACGAACTAACGTTGTCGTTTTCATAAAAAGCCGACTCCTCACCTGCATTACAACCGGTGCACCTTGCCTGAACCGATTCCATAAGATTGTTCTGTACGAAATTATTGGCGACGGGACGTAATAAGCAAGTCATAACCGCCCGTCGATGCCTTCTTTCCAGAATACTTACACGACATCGGCTTTCCAAGCTAATTTTTCGGATAATTGTTGGACAAATGTTCGAGGATTGCGAAACTGATGGCGTTTTAATGGGCAAGTCCGGAAAGTTAGTACCAGTCCAACCAACGTGAAGATGTGGCGCCAGTCGACAAATCCGAGAGATTTGTGGTTGTTTTCGCGTTCAATCAATGACTCATGATTCGTTCACAGCCGGGGAATTACTCCAATCTCGCTCGAAAAAACCCAAAAAGACCAAAATTCGAGGATTTCTGAACTTTGGGGATTTCCAGTTGGAAAACGACTAATAAAGCAATAATGTCGCTCAATTGTCCTCAATCGAGACGTTTTTTAAAAAAACCACTCGGCTGCGCTCAATCAAAACTCGTTTTATAAGTTATTGCTCAATACCCCAAACCGTTGGCCCATATTCTTACAATCCGACAATTCCGTCAAAAAACAATTCGGAATAAAAGAATTTGCGAACCCAAGCAATTCGGTCTGCTAATTAGGGCACATTTTTGATTTGGAGAGAAAAGCGGGGTCGACTGAGGCGCCAGCGGTGCAAAAGCTCGCATGAGAATGACATTACAATGAAAGCAAAAGATTGAGGATGTATCGGATATGGCAATGCACAATTGTGGACAATTGTGCCACGCTTTGGGCTGGCAAAGGTGAACCATTGATTGCCAGATTGCGTGGAAATTAATAGAATTTCACGTTCGTAACGCTAATAACGTTAATTAGGGACATTTACTAGAAGGATGGTTGTCATGCGTTTCGGTTACTCTTTAGGAAATCATCGTTCTCCAGGAAATCATCGTTCTTCCGCCCCGATTATTAAGTGTTTATTGGGTTGCGTGCGATCTTTGTTAACCCCGTCTTTAATTTTTGCGGCATTGTTGACCGCGACCTTGGCAACACCGAATTCTGTGTTTGCTGTCGGCGATTGCCAAGAAGAAACAGAAAAAGAAGAGCAAAAACAAGAAGAAGATAAGAAACAGGATTCCGAGCAAAAATCAGACGCCCAAGACGGCAGTGAGCTTTTGGTCCAAGCATTTGACGCCAAGATTAGTGCTGCAACCGGCCGGGACCTCGACAAAGTCGCCGATCTTTGCGAACAAGCTATCAAAGCGGGTCTAAACGATACCGATAAACAACAAGCTCAGGAATTGATGGTAACGGCGTTAATGGAACATGCCGAGGAATTGTCCAATCGGGTTTTTGCCGTTCCCCAAAATACTCGCTGGCGAATTTTTCGACGCGAGGCTTTAAAACGGCTCGAACGAGCAACCGCAGTTAAAACCGATTTAGCTACCGCTTTTTTGCTGATCGCCCGATTGAATGCGTTGGAAGATGGTTCGGCAGAAACGGCTCGCACGGCGATTGAAAAAGCCATCGAATTGGCGGGATCCGACCAAAAAGCGTTGGCCAAAGCGCTCGTTGTCCGGGCAGCGCTGGCCGAAGGTGACGATGGACGTTTAGGTGACTTGAACCAAGCGATCAAACTGGATCCTGATTTCTTGGATGCCATTCAGTCGCGAACGTTGTTGTATTTGCGTACCAATCAAATCGACAATGCCTTAGCCGACGTTCGACGGTGGATCGAGTTGGAACCAGAAAGCCTCAATCCTTACGGCCTGATAATTCCAATTTTGATGCAAAGCGATCGCAACAACGAAGCACTGGCGCTGTTGTCCGAGGCGATTGAACGAAAACCTGACGCAAGTCAATTCTATTCGTTGCGCGCTCGTATCCACTTGGATATGCAAAAACCAGATGAAGCGTTGGCGGACGCAGAAGAATCACTGAAAGTCGACGGCAAAGATTTAGAGGCCCTGTTAGTTCGCGCTTCGGTATTGGCCGACAAAGATCAACACGAAGATGCGTTGCGGGATGTCAATATTGTCTTAGGCGAACGCCCCAATTTACCGCAAGCAATCTTTTTACGCGCGGTGATTTATTCGGCGATGAGCAAATTCAACGAAGCCGTTGAAGATCTACAACAACTGGCGGCCATGAACCCCGGCAACGAAGCGATTCAAGGTCAGTTGGCAGCGTTGCTCAATGCAGCGGATCGCCCGCAAGATGCCATTACTATTTACAATCGACTGTTGCGGGCAGATCGGGACAACGCCTCATTGTTGCGAGGCCGAGCTGATGCAAGACTCTCAACCGGAGAACACGATCAAGCGATTACCGATTACAAGGCTGCATTAGATTTAGAGGCGGAGGACGACGGTACACTCAACAATTTGGCTTGGGTTTTGGCCACAACCCCCTTTGAACAACTGCGCGACGGTAAAGCGGCAGTGGACTACGCACTTAAGGCTTGTGAGCTAACGAAATACGAAGAAGCTCATATCTTAAGCACGCTTGCTGCCAGTTACGCAGAGGCCGGCGATTTTGAAAACGCGGTCAAATGGTCGAAGAAATCAGTTGAATTGGCTACGCCCGGCGAACAACACACCAATTTGTCGAAAGAATTGGAAGCATTCTCGGAAAATAAAGCGTGGCGGGAATTGCAATTGGGTGGCGAAAAACTCAATGGCGATGCGGCTATCGAACGTGCCAAAGAGAGCAAGCTGTGGGGCGGCACAAAACCAAGTGAGCCGGCCAAAGACGGCGCGACCAGCGATAAGTTTTAAGTTCAACGCAAGCCCGCAGGTCACTTTCCGTTGTCTTAAGTCCAATGCGAATTGGGAGCGGCTATCAGCGTTTTTGCGTGGACCCTTTTGAAATTGACTACGCCAATTATTGTTCGTGTTGTTTGCCGGAACGGATGAAGCCCGACGGAAGTAAAAGCCTTGCGCATTTGAAGAGCACGGTGCGAGCAAGGCGATGGGACTACCGTTCTATAGTGAATCTGTTCCAAGTTTCCAGACGCCCTGGTTTTAGGCACCGCGAGGTGCTTTCAAAAGCAACTTGAGATAGGCGTGGCTGCCGGTGTTTCACCGGCAGGCGTGGTTGCCGGTGTTTCGCCGACAGGCGTGGCTGCC
>JBGSMY010000003.1:0-17100 GCA_041739975.1 Pirellulaceae bacterium | reverse complement strand
AAAAACCAAATTTCACGAAGGTCATTTTTTTTGCCTACTCGTTGCCACGACAGCACTCATAAGCTGGACGATCTCCTTGGCCGGGGGATCATTCTGCTTTCCACTACACGCGACTAAGCCAACAATTATTTTGATCGTCGCCCGCCGAATACCCCACAGCTTGCCCGAGGGATCATTCTGCTTTTCACTACACGCGACTCAGTCAACTATTTGTTTGCTCATCGCCCCGCGAATACCCGCAACAATCACAATACGTCCTTAACCGCGGTTTATCACCGCCTAACCCCAAGTTCCGCGACCTCGCACCTTCACCTTTTTTCAGCTCGCGAGCAAACAACTTTTGGTCTCGGTAATTGCCCGCAAGTCGTCAAACCGATATGCTGGAACCTAGGATGAATCTCCTCGACACGGAACGACCCAAAATGTCAGCAAAACCTTTTACGCATTTACATTGTCACAGCCATTATAGCCTGCTCGACGGCGCAAGCTCTATTTCCAAATTGATCAAGCGTGCCGTGGAACATGGCATGAATGCCTTGGCAATTACCGACCACGGAAACCTGCACGGTGCACTCGAGTTCTACCGAGCCGCCAAAGGAGCAGGTATCAATCCGATCATTGGCTATGAAGCGTATATCACCAGCAGCTCTCGGCATCACAAAAGTACTGAATCGCGCGACCATACGTATCACTTGACGCTGCTTTGCCAAAACCAAACGGGCTTTCGCAACCTCGTGAAAATGGCGTCGGCCGCAAGTCTCGAAGGCTTTTATTTTAAGCCTCGCATCGACAAAGAACTCTTGCAGCAATATTCCGAGGGTATCATTTGCCTTAGCGGTTGCGTTTCCAGTGAATTGAATCAAAAAATACTTGCTGGTAATACGGACGTCAGCGGTGCGCATCTCAAAGAAGCGTGTGATATTGCCTACTGGTTTCAACAACTATTTGGCGATCGATACTTTTTAGAGATTATGAACAACGGCGTCGATATCCAACAAGTCGCGCTCGATGGTGTTGTCGAAGTGGCCAAACGCACTGGAATTCCATTGGTCGCAACCAGCGATTGTCACTACGTTGATCCGGATGACGCCGAAGCGCAAGATGTTATGCTGTGCATTAATACGGGTCGATTTCGCACTGATGCGAACCGTATGAAAATGGATGGCCAGCAATATTATCTCCGCTCACCGGCGGAAATGTACGCCAAATTTCCTGGCCTCGAAGATGCCGTCGCACGCTCCCAACAAATCGCCGACTCGGTCGATATCGATTTAAAACTCGGACAACGCCACTTTCCGATTTATAAACTTCCAGAACAGCAAACGCCAGAAGATTACCTGCGGCAACTTTGTCTGCAAGGCTTATTCGAACGATACTCCGACCAACCGGAAATGTGCAACGACGGACAACTGAGCGAAGTCGTCAAGCAGCGCCTAGAACGTGAATTGGGCGTCATCAACAAATTGGGATTCGCCAATTATTTTTTGATCTGCTGGGACTTTGTCCGGCAAGCCCGACAGCAAAGTATTCCCGCGACCGCTCGTGGCAGCGGCGTTGGTGCGTTGGTCTGTTACGCATTGTATTTGAGCCACGTCTGCCCGATCAAATATGGATTGCTGTTCGAACGGTTTCTAGACGAAAACCGAATCGAAGCACCTGATATTGATATCGACTTTTGCCAAGAACGTCGCGGAGAAATCATTCGCTACGTCAAAGAAAAATATGGCGAGGCCAATGTCGCTCAGATCGGCACATTCAATACGATGGCGGCTCGGGCGGCCATCAAAGATGTCGGCCGCGTGCTCGGACTCCCGCTGCCTCGCGTCAACCAGATTACGTCCATGATCCCACAACGGTTGGGAATTACCTTAAAAGACGCCGCAGTAGAAAGCGACGAGCTCAAGGCAGCCTTACAGCACGACGGTGAAGTTCGCGAGATCATGGGTTACGCCATGAAGCTCGAAGGACTGGCTCGCAATGTGGGTACTCATGCGGCTGCGGTGGTGATCGGCGATAAACCGCTGCACGAATACGTACCGCTGTGCCGGGTCAGCGGTAAAGACGAAGTCATCACGCAATGGGCGATGGCCGACGTCGAGGCGGCCGGATTGCTTAAAATGGACTTTCTTGGGCTCCGCAACCTGACCGTTCTCAGTCATGCGGTTGAGATCATCGAACAGACCACCGGTCAACGAGTTGATCCGTTAAAGTTCCCACTTGAGGATCAGGCCACATTTGCTTTGTTACAACGAGGTGAAACGAAGGGTGTCTTTCAATTAGAAAGCGGCGGGATTCGCGAACTGCTACAGAAAATGAAGCCCGATCATTTTCGCGATATTATTGCCACCAACGCCTTATATCGGCCCGGCCCGCTAGAGGGCGGTATGGTCCAGCAATATATCGACGTCAAAAACAAAGAAAAGCCAGCCGAATATTTGCACCCCGTGCTCAAGGAGATCACCGAAGAAACCCACGGCGTGATGGTTTACCAAGAACAAGTCATGCAAATTCTCAATCGCTTGGGACGCATTCCGCTGGCCGCAGCCTATACCTGCATCAAAGCGATCAGTAAGAAAAAAGAAAAAACCATCGCGGAGAACCACGACCAATTCATTGCCGGCGCGACAGAGCAGGGCATGAAAAAACAAGAGGCTCAAGCGCTATGGGATATGATTCTCAAATTCGCAGGCTATGGTTTCAATAAAAGCCACTCGACGGCATATGCCTTGATCGCTTATCAAACGGCCTACCTCAAAGCCCACTGGCCCGTGGAATACATGGCCGCGCTGTTGTCAGGTGATATCGACGGACGGAATTTCTCCAAGAAAGACTCGTTGGCCGAGCACTTGGAAGATTGCCATCGGATGAACATCAAAGTCCAGCCGCCATGCGTCAATCACTCACACGTCAAGTTTTCAGTCGCAAATCAGCAAATCCATTTTGCGTTGGCGGCGATCAAAGGCTGTGGAATTTCGGCCGGCGAGGCGATTGTCGCCGAACGACTGCGAGGCGGGCCGTTCAAAAGTCTCTTTGATTTTTGTGAACGCATTGAATCATCGCTGTGTAATCGCGCGGCCATTGAGTCCTTGGTCAAATCGGGAGCCATGGATTGCTTTGGCAATCGACGTTCTCAATTGCTGGCCAACGTCGAAAAAGCGATTTCAGCCGGCGGCAAGTCGTTGGCCGACAAACGGCGCGGTCAAAAAAGTCTGTTCGGTGGCGATGACGATGAAGACGCCGATTCAGCTGAGATCAATTCGTTGCCGGACTTGGCCGAATTACCGGAACGCGACCTGTTGGCCTTTGAAAAAGAGGTCCTTGGACTGTACTTATCGAGCCATCCCTTAAAACAACACGCGGAGAAGCTGCGAAAGTTTTGTCCGCATACCACAGAGAATATCCCGGAATTTAAGGACCGACAAAAGGTCGTTTTGGGCGGATTGATCTCGGCAATTAAACATTCGCATGTGAAGCGAGTCAAAGAGGCCGGGGCCCCAACCAAATATGCAATGTTTGATTTGGAAGATGTCGACGGCATGATTCGTTGCATTCAATGGCCCTCAGAGTTTGCCGTGCAAGGTCACTTGATTCAATCGGATGCGGTGGTTGTTATTCAAGGCACCGTCGATAAACGCGGCGGAGACGATGCGAACTTAATCGTCGAGAAAGTCATCCCGCTGGAGCAATTGGAATCCAGCTTTACCACAGGCATTGCCATTCGAATTCGCCATGATGACCAAGACCACAAGCGCATTCGCGATGTGTATGAGATCGTTCGGGGTTATCCCGGCAATCGCAAATTGCAATTACAAGTGGAATTGCCCGACGGGGTGGTAGTCAAGTTGGAATCGCATCGGATGAAAGTTGACATTCAGCCGGAGCTTTGTCGCCGACTGCGCGAGTATTTGGGCGAGAATGCACTGGAGATGTTGGTGGCGCCGCCAAGTGGTGGCTAGAGAGAAAAGGTGTGAATGAATATTCTGTTAGTGAACGACGATGGCTGGGATGCGCCGGGGATCGCGGCCTTGGAGCGGGTTGCCCAGGAATTTGGCGAGGTTTGGTCCGTTGCGCCTTTGGGAAAAATGTCGGGCTGTGGTCATCAATTGACCTTACATCAGCGATTGCGCGTGGAAGCGATCGATGCTCGGCATTTTAAAGTCGATGGTTCGCCGGCTGATTGTGTTCGCGTTGGTTTATCGCGATTGGGTGTTGAGTTTGATTGGGTTTGGTCGGGAATCAATGAGGGTTCGAACCTGGGCTGTGACGTTTATCGCTCCGGGACAGTTGCGGCCGCTCGTGAAGCGGCGTTATTGGGGATTCGCTCGATTGCCCTGTCTCAGTACCAACGCGCTTGGCTGGCACCTTATCCTTGGTCGATTGCCGAACGGACGGCTCGGTTGGTATTGGCGGAACTGGTCGGACGCAGTTTAAGCCCTCCGCAGTATTGGAACGTAAATTTTCCAGACCAGCGCGAACAGCTTGGAACTGAGAGCACGCGAGATCTGTCGTCAGAAATTTTGCGGGTGGAGGATAGAAATTCTTTGCGCGAAACGATGGTTGTTGATTGTGCGGTTGACTCGAGTCCATTGGTATTGCAATACGAGCACGAAGAGAGCGGCAGCCGCTATCGTGGCGTTTATTTTGAGCGACCGCGTCAGTCGGGCAGCGACATCGACCATTGTTTCAACGGCCGGACCACCATCTCGCGGCTTGGACCTGAATAGCATGCCTCAAAGCGATCAACGTTGTTGAAGAAAATTCCCGAGACGGCGAGTTCGGGTTAAAAAAAGCCTTGTAGCGAGCGACTTTAGCGATGTCAGCGGTCACATTTTTCGATATTAGCACGCGGCGAGCATAATAGTGGCATTGCACGGTCAATCGACATCAAAGCTTAAAAAGGGGGGCTTAATTGATGGTTGTTGGCGACCTACCCTTGATTCTGATTGCTAAAACGAGTAAAGTTTTGACGTCCAAAAGACGAACTTTTGTGGTTATAGAATAGTCATCTAAGTCGTCGATATGCACCCGTAGCTCAATTGGATAGAGCATCGGTCTACGGAACCGAAGGTTGTTGGTTCGAGCCCAACCGGGTGTATTAAAATAAACGTGGAAATTTGCGTCTGGAATGCTCAAAACGAGCGTTACCGTCATAGTGACGAGCGGACCTGCTGAACGAAGTCATACCGAAAAACTGTCCTACTAAGGCAGTACACATTCGGTCTGGGTTCAACAAACAGGAGCCCTCACAATGGCACGACCGAAATCAAAAGCGCCCGCAAGGCGCTATCACATCTCTGGACAAAGCGTTGTCACGATCAACGGCAGAGACTTCTATCTAGGTCCACATGACAGCCCGGAAGCAATCGCGAGATATGCGGTCCTCATTGGACTGTACAACGCCTCTGGAAAGCAGTTGCCGGATGACCTTACCCGCGATGATTTAGACGCCAAAGCAGCGGCGTTAATTAGCTTCACGATCGCTCCCCAGGATCAAACCAAAACCCCTAAAACGGTTCGGCACGTTACAGCCTGTTATCGTGAGTTTGCAACAACACGATATGCCGACAGCCTAAAGGACCGTCTGCGAATCACCAAACTTTGCAATGAACTGGACCAACACGAAGGCGACACCGAGGCCGATAAGTTCGGTCCACTTGCTTTACAACGGCAGCGGGAACGATTCGTTGAGGCGGGCAATTCTCGGAATTACTGCAACCGTCAAGCGAACTTGATTGTACGAATGTTTCGACATGCGGTAAGCCAGGAACTAGTTTCGGCTGATACGTGGCAGCGTCTAAAATCCGTTGAGCCGTTGCGGTTCGGCCAAACGAAAGCTAAGGAATCCGACCCGATAAAGCCAGTGCCGATTGAGGATGTGAGAGCAACAGCAAAATATCTGACACCCGTCCTCCGCGCAATGCTACGGGTTCAAGTCGCGACCGGAATGAGGCCAAGCGAAGTTTGTAAGTTGCGGCCATGCGACATTGACAGGAGCCAAGACGTTTGGATGTATCGCCCCCAGAAACATAAGACAGCCTATAGGGGAAAGCGTAAAGCTGTCCCAATCTTAAACGAAGCCAGGGAAGCGATAATTGAGTATCTAAATAGACCAATGGAATCGCATTGCTTTTCTGCAGCGGAATCATTTGCTTGGCGTAGCACTCAAAAGCGGATGAACCGAAAAACCAAAGTTCAACCAAGTCAACGAAACCGAAGAAAAGCAGATCCAGCTAAGACCCCAGGCGACCATTACACATCCGATTCGTACCGTCGTGCAATCGAGATCGCAGCGAAGGCGGCAGGGGTTGAGCCGTGGCACCCGTATCAAATTCGGCATCTCACAGCCACAGCCGTACGTGATGCGTTGGGTGTTGAACACGTTGCTGCAATTTTAGGCCATAGTCAAATTCAGATGGCAGAACATTATTCAAAACTTGCTGAAGGCAAAGCTATCGAGGCAGCCCAGCACACCCCAAAACTGTAGAATCAAGGTAACGTCGCTAGGGGGGTAGCTACCCCGTGCTGGTTGGCTGTTCGGTTGTTCACCTATGCAATCGACTGCCAGCCAGCGGCGACATTTTCGAACATAGGTGGAATGATGGATATAAACGAAACACGAAACTTGATCGTCAATTGGCACGCGGCCTCTAAGATTCTTTTAGGGCTTAATTTGACAGTTGCGAGAACACTACGAAAGCCAATTGCGTTTCCTAAACGCGATGGACGAACGATTGTTAAAACAAAGCTTTCAAAACAGGACGTTGAGGAATTTGAAAAACGCGAATCGCAAATATCTGATGGCGTCCGCGAACAACTGCAAGCAATCGAAGCGTTCGTGCGTGCGTTGGTAAGGGAATTTTCCCCGACTATTGATGATCGACTAGCCGTCGCCTATTGTAAGCTTCGAGATGTATCCGTAGATTTCAGAAACGAGGCACGTTTTGCAAGCGAGATACTTTACCGAGTATCGTGGGGAATGATCGATTGGGCATTGGAAATGCTCGCGATTCGTGAAGGTATCAGCCTACAGAGCAATTCAAAGAATTATCAACGTTCACTCGATGAAAAGTCGGCCGAATGTCCATTCACTGATGAAATCTCCACCGCGTTAACAGATCGTCTGTATCTTGAAAAGTCGCAAATGCTTTCAGATTTGGAAAACGTTGGCGTAAAAACAGAAGCCTCCGCTCACGTCCCCAACTGGCAAAGCAATACGCCAAGCAATTGGTCTACGTATTTGGGTGAAGGTGTACGGAAAATAAATCGGTGGTTTAATAAAGGTGAGCCATTCATTCGACAAACGAAGCGCAAAAACAAAATTGTGTACGCTAAATACGACATCGATTTGGAAGATGTTTTCATAAAAACCTTGCTTGAGAAGAAAGACAGGAAAAAAAATTCCTAGAAAGTTGGACATAAGTCGGACACAAGTCGGACATAAGTCGGACATCTCCGAACATTCCCGAATACACTGCGTTTTCGACGTGGAAATCAAAACGATTGCGTCTAAAACTTCTATGTGTTGCATGCGTTGCACATTCATTAGGAGTTTAAAAGATGTCAGCAGTTACCGTAAACAAGATCCTCACAGAAGATATCATTACGCTGAGTGAAGCCCGTCGAGAAATCGCCAAGCTTACCCGCAAGCGACCCGACAAAGCCACACTAACACGCTGGGTTCACAATGGCGTTGGTCAGACCAAACTTGAAGCCGTTCGTTTAGGTCGGCAGCTATTCACATCAAAGCAAGCCCTCACTCGGTTTATCGAATCGAGGACAGCTACTTCTATCGGCCGCTAATCTTTCCTCAATTGTAACGGAGTACATTTTGATGACCACAAAGATACATCCAGCCTGCGATTGGTTCCCAATGATGTCGGACCAAGAATATGCAGACCTTAAAGCGGATATCAGGAAACATGGTCAACCAAAAGCAAAAGCCGCGTTTTCAAACGCCATTGCAGAGGTACTTAAAACTAACGCCTCCGCAGATAAACCGCCTGTAGAGTTTCTAGTTGAACGTGCAAAGACATTTGGCGATTCATTCCGGGCATCGGGCAATCTAATGAAGTACTGCCCACATCCGGCAACATGGTTGAATCAGCAGCGTTACCTTGACGAATTTGAGACATTCGCTCCAGAGGCATCCACTTCCCCAGCGAGGCCAAAACGATGAACCAACTACGTACGCAACGAACTGCGAAGAAAAAAGCAGAACCGAAAGAACCGATTGGCTTTACCTACATCGGCTGGTTGATGCATCGAACATGGGGCGGGCTAATGGCGGGGCTGCTTTTTGTCCTTCCAGGATTTATCAGTATTTTCGCGCTGAGTATTCTTTATGCAGGCTATAACGATCTGACTTTAGTACAGGGGCTATTCTATGGACTAAAACCGGCGGTTGTGGCGGTAGTTTTTGAAGCAGTTATCCGGATAGGAAAGCGGTCGCTCAAGAATCGCATGATGGTGGGAATCGCCGTAGCGGCTTTTGTAGCAATCTTTTTTCTGCAAGTGCCGTTTCCGATTCTGATACTGGTCGCGGGAATTTGTGGTCTCGTTGGTGGCAAGTTCGTCCCCGATTCGTTTGTTGTGATCAAAGAGCACAAAGTTGACGAACAGAATATTGATAGCCGTATACTTGACGACGCACAGAGTGATACTGTGCGTCCAAAAATCCGCACGACGTTGAGTACAATTGCAATATGGCTAGCAATCTGGCTGGCTCCCGTAATCGGACTTTATTGGTTTGGAGGTGCAAAAAACATCTACACGCAAGAGGCGGTTTTCTTCAGCAAGACGTCATTAGTTACCTTCGGCGGTGCCTATTCCGTGTTGGCTTATGTCGCTGAAGAGAGTGTCAATACGCATCATTGGCTGAAACCGGGCGAAATGGTGGACGGTTTGGGAATGGCTGAAACGACTCCTGGTCCGCTGATCCAGGTCGTTCAATTCGTCGGATTCATGGGGGCATTTCGTGCCCCAGGCGAATTGCACCCCATGCTGGCTGGATTTCTGGGCTCGATCATCACCACTTGGGTCACCTTTGCGCCATGCTTTCTCTGGATTTTTGCCGGCGCACCCTACATCGAATATCTACGTGGCCAAAAACTGTTGAGTGCTGCGTTATCCACCATCACGGCCGCTGTGGTGGGAGTCGTACTCAATCTGTCGATTTGGTTTTCTCTGCATTCGATTTTCGCAGTCGTAAATGAATCTCATGCCTGGGGAATACGCATGCTCAATCCTGATTGGTCAACGATGGACCCAGTTTTGTTGGTAATTTCAATCACTGCATTCGTGGCAATTTTCCGTTTTAAAACCGGAATGATTCTTACGCTACTAGTAAGTGCCTTAATTGGTTTAGTTGTTTACGTGGTTTGTGTTTCATAACTGGAAATGCAAACAAACGACACAATCCAGGTATCGAAAAGTCACCACTTATAGCCGAATATCTTCGGTCACCGAAAACCCAACTCGATTGACGTTATTACAAATCTTGAAGATCTCACGCGTTAACTAATCTCCAAAAGCAGCTAGAAATGACATACAGAAAAAGCAAACAATGACAATTGGCATTGGTTTTCGAATTGTTTAAGATGGCCGACCCTAAATTATGAGGCATCAAAAACTAAGCCTCAGAGTGGTGAGCTTTGCTATGATTGCAAGGGCAAACAAGCAAAAAATAACTGCAAGTGAGATTCCTTGTGATTTTCTGGTTTAACCAACGCTGCGGTTGCCTGGGACCGTTCGTTGTCAGTCAAGATTCCTAACACTACTTGCTGTCCTAAATTTATCGGTCTTGTGCAAACAATTTAGACTTCTGTCCAAGAGTACAATGTCGGCAAACGATTTTGCATTTACAACCGCACTCAATGCACCTGGGACCAATCGATTGCCTAGCCACTTGAAGCGCTAGCCGCGCTTTCCACAATCCCACGCCAAAACGTTTTGCCAATCGTCGTCGGCCAAATACTTAGATCCAACAAAAATGCCCGATCGGCGGTCAATGCTGCCAAGGCTGGATTGATGAACAATCCTCGGTTTTTTTGGGCCGAGGATTGTTCGGAAACACGCGGATTTACAGTACGCGTGTCCGTTCCATTTTCTTCGGGAAACTGCTTTAGACTTGGTATTCCGGATAATCAGCTGGGTAGACACCAAATCCCAGTCGATCTGAAATTTGGCGTAAATACGCCAAGAACAAAGACTTTCAATGTAAGCCCAATCTGGATATGCTGTCTTTTGGGGCATCACGCAATTAGAAAAACGTTGTAGCATTCTTGAATAGCCAGAACGATAACTAGCACCTATGGATCCAGGCGTAAATTCGAAAGGTGGTTGTGCGCTAGGTTTCTTTTAAGTTAATTGACTTAAACTGGGATGACGGTTTGGAATGCAAACCCCAAAAGACCTGCGAAAAAAAATTCTGTGTGCAACGCATGAGGCATTAATAAGCGTCTACGGTTTGAATTATGCAGACCTGTGTCTCCAGTCCTCATTGATCGTTAAACGCCTACTTGAAATTCAGGGGATCAGATCGAAGTTGATTTTTGGGGCAGTGTGTACCCTTGGGATTCCGGAAAATGGAAACGTAAATGATTTCGTATGGTTCGGATTTTGGGGCGAAGGCCATCACTTTTTTGTTTGCACAGAGTATTATGAAATCGTTGACTTAACGGTTTCTCAAATGCACCTTCATAAGTCCAAGAGCTCTAAAAAGTATCTGCAACTGCCAGCATTTTTTATCGATGGGGCAAAGTTATCCACCGATTTAATCTTGTACCTACCTGAAATAAGTACGCTTTCAGGGCTGGAAGGAGATGAGCTAGTCAAATTACAACTCGCCATCACAAAAGCCGAGGAGTTTGCCCGAACGAACGAGATCTCATCTACGATTGTTCGAAACGCCGTTTTTGATTTAGATGATCTTGAACGCATGCGGGACGAGGGGCACCCGTGGGTTCTTCATTCTACAGCTTTTCGAAAACTTGAAATCCCTTTACCAAGCTGGGTAATAAATCGGATAGAGCAATTAAAAAATCATGGCACTGAAAAAAACGCTGCAAATCGAAAGCATCGACAATTGCTGTTGGATCGGGCGAAGGAATTTGACAAAAAACGCTGCGGATAAGAGGTCTTGAACGCGCAATCAATAAATGGTCCTAAAGATCAGCCCTGTGTGGATCCTAGGGTTCACTATAAGAGCCCCAGTCTTCTCCGCGCCTACGTGTGAAAAATCAATTCGGCGGCGACAATTTTTTAGTTGCTTGAAATAGAATCGATGCGACCAGCTGAAACGCTGAGGCACTGAAACACTGAAACACAGAGGCACTGAGGCACAGAGGGCACAGAGACCTTCGCGGCAAGACTCTGTGACCTCTGTGTCTCTGTGTTTTAATTCAGCCTGACATCCGCCCGCAATCGCTGCGACCAGCTGAAACACTAAGGCACTGAAACACTGAGGCATCGAGGTCACAGAGCCCATCGCGACAAGGCTATGTGACCTCTGTGTCTCTGTGTTTTAGTTCAGCCTGACATCGGCCCGGAATGTGGACCCTAGGGTCTTACGGCTAGCGTCCGTTAACCACCATGGCCTGAAATGTGGTCATGCAGTCCTCTTAAATGTTCATGAACGTGGTGCATGAAATATTTCCAAAGCGACTCGCTGTGAACGACAACGTTCCCATCCGGGTCTAGCTTGGATGTGGTCATGTTAATGTTGTCGGCCACGACAGCACCTACGCACAACATTCCGACAAGACAGGCCAGAAATATTGAAAACTTGAATGCCAACCGCTTACCGCTGCCCCGTTTTGACCGCTGGTTCATTTCTTTCATTATCTTTTTCTCCAATGATTCGTCGACTACATCAGGCGCCCGAGAGCTAGATTTCAACTCTTTCAGGTAAAATTCCAATTGATCGTCTTTCATCATCATTCTCCCTAGTATTCAAGCGTTCGATTTTTTTTCGTAGTAATTCTCTACCCCGTGACAGTCGAGATTTGATGGTTCCAGGTCGGCATGCCAGCACCGATGCGATTTCATCAATTGACAGTTCCTCGAAATAGTGAAGCGACAAAACCGATTGAAACCGACATGGTAGGGCAAGCATTGATTGCCTAACCAGCTCCAATCGTTCGTCGATCGGTTCATGCGCATCGGTAAACGGAATTTGGCGTTCGTCGATCGATTGCCAAAACATGGAAAATCTTCGCCGACGGACCCAACGATTGATTTGTGTCGTTGCCAAACGCAAGAGCCAGCATCGAAACGGTGCCCCAGTCCAACGAAATTGGGCAAGTGAGCGAACCATCGACATGAAAATTTCAGAAACGATGTCGTTGGTGTCGTGGTCATTACCGATTCGTCTTTGGACATATCCAAAGATGCCCGCATAGTGTTTGCGGTAAAGAACCGCGAGCGCCTGCGAATCGGTCTTTGCGGCGTCGATCAATTCGCGTTCGTCGAGACTTGCGAATCGCCGCTCAACGTCCAACTTGATTGATTCGCTAGTCAATTTTCAATCCTCGAAAAGATTCTCGAACGTCTTGATGCAAATGAAAAGCCAATTGGGTTGGGTTCGGTTCCATTATTCTTTAAAATTCGAGAAAACGTCTGACTGTACGACAAATAACAGAGCGAATTCGCCAAACGGTTGGTAGGCCAAAAATGGCTACGCCAGAATTGTTTGGGGAATGATACAGCCAATCTCTACTATTACCGGCAAGATTATTACAGCGCTGACGGCGATTCGATTTTTGTGGGCCGGTAGTTTTTGGTGGCTTGTTTTCCGGTTCAATACTCGTTTATCGCGTCCGATTGGATAAATAGCTACGTTGAAAGCGCAAATTGGCGACCCTAACGAGTATTAACCGTTAACGCATTTCGGATTCTTTCGGCCAATCGCACGAATCGAAATCGTGACAACGCATCCGTCGGTTCAGTTTTTGCTCGATTCCCCATCTTGTTTAGCGATTAGCGTACACTGCATGCCAGTATCTAATTTTAAGCCGTCGCCGTCGCGAAATTGGCGGAATGTGTCCGCAATCAGGGCTGGGTCAATTACCCCAAGCTTGACCTTTGCTTTTTATCGCCGTTTCACTACTGGATTTTTCGTGTATTGCCAAAAAAAAACGGCCTCGACGGAGGCCGTTGGTAAATTTTAGTAAAGCAGCTCGTTTCTATTTTTTAATAACGCCAGCGGGTGCTGGCTCGTGATGGTGATCCTTCGCTTTGGTGTAAAGAATTTCCATCATCTTCATCTCGGCATTATCGGGACCGATCATCGACATGGTCCAATGACGTGAGTGATCTTTTTTATAGACAACGATCATCTTAAATTTCATATCGCTGCCATCGGGACCTTTGCCCGCACCCGTACTGGTCAACGTTTGAGACTTTTCGTCCCAAGTTCCTTCAACTGCCATCGGATTGTTACTCATCGAATCGATCCAGTTGCCAAAGTACTTTTTGGTTTCTGCGTTGTAACCCGTGTAACTTGCGCCTTCAAACGGCATCCCCGCCATCTCGCCTTTGAAGTGACTGACCAACCACATGTCGCCCAGCATATAATTGTGCTCCGAGCCCTTGGACACAATTGGCTTTTCTGCACCCGGTTCAAACACCCGGACTTCAGCATCCCAAGTACCAACATCCTGTTTCAATCGGTCAATGCCTGTACTTTGAGCGTAAGCCGAACCGGCAAATACAAAAATCGCAATTGCCGCCATTGAACTCATTCTCAGAATCATGTTGAATCTCCAATCTTGTTATCGAATTAAACGCCCTCTTTACCCCGCGGGCTATTATCAATCAGGCGTATGCCCAATTCAATATGGCGAATTGGATTCGCGTTTTTAGATCTCGAATGCAACGATCGCAGATAGAAAATAACCGATTTCTTGCTCTGCTGGCCCAATTCACCCGCCAGGCTTTGGCAATAATGCTTCCTCACCTTGTTGCCAGCTTCCGACCAGAGTTTCGATCCAATCAATCATCCTTGTAAACGTTTCTTCAAGCTCACCGCACAAATCTCGCAACCTTCAAACACATTTTTCTAATTTAACGAAACTTAACGCCAGACCCGTTGTTTATGGAAACTGACGTCCATGAAAAGTGCTTGCCATAAAGCAACGAAAATTCAATCTGAACCAGCGAAATTTCCATTTGGTGTACTGTTTGGAGCGTCAACCATGAAACCAAATATATCGTGTTGGACGATTTGGCTGTTTTCATTTACAAGCTTGGGGATTTGTTTTTTTGCCAGTAATCGCGAGGTCTGTGCTCAACAGACAGCGCACGACTCGGAAACGAGATTTACTAATCGGTTGGCCAACGAGTTAATTAAAATAAACCGGCCGATTGAGGATTCGCTTGCCATCGACTTTGTGCAAGAAAGACTTGAATTGCCTCGTTCGACCAGGCAAAGTCTGAATCAGATCTTCGCTAACGCCGAATCCGAGATTAACAAAAGCACTGATGATTACGCGTCTTCCATGGTCGACTTAAAGATTCAATTGGAGATGGCAGTTAAAGCTGAACTTGATTTAACGCAAACTGACGACATGCAAGCGCTACTGGAATTAGGATCAAACGCCGAACCGAGTTCCGCCATAAGCGATCCATACGCGTGTCCGGCAAGTCAACTACGGCGACTCTGGCCTCAAACGAAAACAACTTTGATTCCACTTTTGGGAACTCCGTCACGTTTGGTTTCCACCGACAATTGGCTTTTGCCCCATGTTTCGGCAAAAGATGCGGTTAGAGCAGCGGAAAAACATTTAAAACGGTCCATCACTAACTTGTTGACGCTGAATGATCGCTTAATCATTGATTCGCTTGGTTTGTCCAATAGTCAGCTCGAAGATCTCAATAACCTTCTGGAGACTGCCCGCGACACCACCACAATCAATAATACATTGCCTCGTGTCAATGCCCAGCCTCGTGTGAACGACCAGCCACATGCAACTGGATCGTCAAGTACCAACGAACCTCGCAATACCATTCAGTCCTCACCAATGAAGGTTCACGCGATGATGATGACGATGATGGACGGCCGATCTCTTCAAAATGCATTGAATCGTGATTTCAACTTTCGCAAATGGGCCAGTCAAAACCTAACGCAGAGACAAATCGACCAGCTGTTTGGCTATTTTTTGCAAAGTTTTGAAAAAGAATGTACGTCTGCCAGTGTCTGGTGCCTTGTCCATCTAGCAATTGACCTTCAAATCGATCAAGTCGAGCGAATGAAAGACCTGCGTTTAGAATTTATTGAGGCGGAGAGGGAATCTTGGCAATCGCACCTCGAACGCTGCCGCAAAACACTTTTGAATTCCAATAAGGCTGCGACCGATATGCTGGACAGCGCCGAATACGCTGCATACAACAAATTACTAGAATCAACAAAAGAATCGCTTGGTCGTTCTGGTTTACTAGGACTCGACAAGTTATTCGAGGCAATGCCTAAAAAGCAAAAATGAATTGACGTTAACGGTAATTCGGGCACAAAAACTAACCAAATCTTACCTTTTCGCCAAAACGCAAAATAATACCTGTCATTGCGGGTTCACTCGACTGAAAGCCCGGACTGTCTATTGGAAATCAATTGTCAGATCGCGCAAACACTTGATCAAGCGGACCGATATAACTTGCCAAGCGATCCAATTGCTCTGGCGTAAAGACTGCTACAATTTCGCGATGTGCCTTTTCGCGAATCGCGTGGAACCGGCCAAAAAAATCCGTTTCCAGTTCATTAAGCTCCGTGTCATGGGCGCGGAGTATATCTTCAACTTGTTTTTTTGGTCAATTCGAAGTTGAACTTGGTCTTGAACGTATGAACAGCACAGCGGAAATTTCGTACCGCTTGCACCGATCAAATGTTGCAGCGTAATTTGTTCCAAAACCAATTGTTGGTGTTCGGTTAGGAGTTCAAAAACTTCGCCACAAGCAGTTTTGGCTAGGTTTTGAGCCTCCGAAAGTCCCATTTTGCGTTGATCGTTCTTCTGGTCCAAGTCATTTGTGTCTCTAGGTCGAGTATTTTGTTCCATCAAGTTGACCATACTTTTGGAACTGTTAAGGATTTGAATGACATGCTCAAGTGATAGAGGCTTAATGGCTCGCTCTAGTTCAATTCGAATCTGTTCCGAGTTAGATTGTTGTTGCGGCGACAATTGCAGGTCGTCTTGTACTTGTTTCGAAAGCAATAATGAGATGGCCGTTTGATCGACAAGCTTGGCGTCCAAGAGAATTGGTTTAGTTGGCGGTAAAGTCACCCTGGGTTGTAAACCCGGAGATTCCTTCGAATTCTTTACCCGGGAAATTGTGCCAAACGATGATTGCACATGGTCGTGGCTTCCAACCAAATTTTGGTAAAGCCTCCTTTGCTCACGATCGAGAACATTTTTGAGATCCTTTTCATAGGTAATGATCCAACTGACCTCATAATCGACTAATTCGCTTTTCAGTTCATCCAACTTTTGCCCCCATTTCGCTTCGAGTTTCGCAATCTCGTCAGTTTGTGCTTGCGTAAGTCCAAGTAAATCTCGCACTTGTTCAATACCGAGGATCGATCCAGACGTTCCCTTTTGGCTGGGCGCCTGACTACGCGTTTGCAGCCAAGCGCGATTGCTATCCATAACAAGTTGCCTGAGTTAGACAGGCGTCAAGATTTGCTTCAGTTCAAGTTCAACGACCGGATCTTGCCGAAGTCGGATCGTCTTTAGATCAACCCCTGTTTCTAAGAGTTCCAACATCGTTTGTTGAAATTCCTGATGCAACTGAACTACGTCTTTTAATTGATCGTGCGAAAGTTCCAAGTGACTCGAATCATAAGTTGCCGCCCGCTCAAGCGCGTCAATGTACGTCCGCCCAGGAAACACACTTGGCAACTGTTGTCCCCAAGTAACAATCGGCAAACTGGTCACCATTGCCGTGATCGTCAAACCAATCAGTTGGGTAAGTGTTGATGACATCAAAACACCTCTCTAGAAGTTGTATTAGGCAATGGTCGATCGACGACGCTACATGCGAGCTTTATGCGATCGATTGTAGTGGTTTTCTAGAGCGCGTTCAAGTTTCAGATTGGGGGATAGGGACAGGAAA
>JBGSMY010000002.1:0-38654 GCA_041739975.1 Pirellulaceae bacterium | reverse complement strand
CCTGATCTACGTGAATCCGGAAGGCCCGAACGGCAAGCCGGACCCGATCGCGGCCGCGCGCGACATCCGTGACACGTTCGGCCGCATGGCGATGAACGATGAAGAAACCGTGGCGTTGATCGCAGGCGGCCACACATTTGGCAAAGCCCACGGCGCAGCGGGGGCTGGCGAATTTGTTACCGCCGAACCCGAAAGTGCCGGTTTAGAAGAACAGGGATTGGGCTGGAAGAATTCATTTGGTACGGGATGTGGTCCAGACACCATTACAAGTGGACTGGAGGGTGCTTGGACGACCAATCCGATTCGATGGGATAATAACTTCTTCGATAACCTTTTTGGTTTTGAATGGGAGTTGGAAAAGAGTCCGGCGGGTGCTTGGCAGTGGAAACCTAAAGACGCCGCGGCACAAGGCACAGTTCCGGATGCTCACGATCCCGGCAAACGGCATGTGCCGATGATGTTCACCACGGATTTGTCTTTGCGATTTGATCCAATCTATGGACCAATTTCAAAACGGTTTCATGAAAACCCCGATCAATTCGCCGAGGCGTTTGCCAAGGCTTGGTACAAGCTGACGCATCGCGATATGGGGCCAATCGAATGTTGTTTGGGGCCCTGGGTTCCGCCCGCCCAATTGTGGCAGGACCCGGTTCCGGCCGTCGATCATGAATTGGTCAACGCCGCCGATGTGGCTGCACTCAAAGCCAAGATTTTGGCGACGGGACTTACGGTGTCGCAATTAGTCGGAACGGCCTGGGCCTCGGCTGCGACATATCGTGGAACTGACAAACGTGGTGGTGCCAATGGGGCACGAATTCGCTTGGCGCCTCAAAAGACTTGGGAAGTTAATCAACCTGCGGATTTGACAAAAGTTTTATCGGCGCTGGAAAAAGTTCAACAAGAGTTCAATGCGGCCCAGTCGGGTGGTAAAAAGATCTCGCTTGCGGACCTAATCGTCCTCGGTGGCTGTGCTGCAATCGAGTCCGCAGCCCAAAAAGGCGGGTCTACGATCTCTGTTCCCTTTACACCCGGACGAACGGATGCTACTCAAGAATTAACCGATGTCGAGTCATTCGCGGTGTTGGAGCCCAAAGCTGACGCGTTCCGCAATTACTTTCGCAAAGACATCGATCGGCCGGCCGAAGACTTGCTGGTTGATCGCGCCCATTTATTGACGTTGACCGCACCTGAGATGACGGTTTTAGTCGGCGGTTTGCGAGTTCTCAATGTCAATTACGGCAAATCCAAACTCGGTGTGCTAACGCAACATCCGGAAACGTTGACGAATGACTTTTTTGTTAACTTGCTCAGCATGAATTTAGAGTGGCGCAAGTCACCACAGTGCGAGTTTTTCTATGAGGGACGCGATCGACGAACGGGTGATGTTCAGTGGACCGCTTCGCCGGTTGATTTGGTGTTTGGCTCAAATTCACAATTGCGAGCGATTGCCGAAGCTTACGCGTGCGCCGACTCGAAGCCGTTATTCATTAATGCGTTTGTGGCTGCCTGGAATAAAGTAATGAATTTGGATCGATTTGAATTGCGATAGAATTGGAGCTGATTAGAATTCGCTGCTGTTTCCAGATATCAATGATTAATCCAAAATTCCGTAATGATCATTGTGAAGTTATAGACGCCATGGATAACCATTGCGGCGCACCAATAGGGAACGCCTAATTCGACGCGCGGCGGTTGCCGCCGCGCGAAGACGTCGTTCCAAATGCGGGCCACGCCAATGCTGGCCAGCAAACTGCAGCTGGTGTGCAGCGCAACGCACACCGTCCAGCGCCAAACGATCAACCAGGCGTCTGGTTCGGGTATATAGATTGTGAAATAGATAAGATTTTCGATGGCGGCAAAAGCGAGTCCGGCGACGAGTCCCCCGATAAGGATTTGACTGCGGCTAACAAACCAGAACGGTCGCAGCTCGACGGTCATCAGCAGGCACAAGATTTTACCCATTTCTTCGACGACCGGGCCAAAAACTGTAAGGGCCAAGATGCTAAATGCGGTTTGACCGGCGCCCCAAAAAGCTGTCGATATAGCCACTGGCCCGGCAATTAACGCCAGAAAAAACAACCGCACCCAGCTGCCCGCGTGGCTAGTTTGTTGTTGACCGTCGAGTAGCCATTGTGCATAAGGCGTTGACTGTCCGGGTTGCAAAAGTCCTAACGCATTGGGTTCGTTCCAAACGGAGTCATGGGCCGGGTTAGCGCTTTGAGCGTCGGGTCCGTTAGTAACGCGTTCGGCGACCCATTCGCTGGGATCTGGTTGATAGGCAGTCGATTGCAAATGAGGTTCGTTAAAGATCGAATCTTTGGGGTCCGACATCGACAACTTGCCCTCCGCTCAATTTTTTAACAGCCCACTGCGTTCGAAACAATCGGGGCCAATCATTCTACTCTGCAACCGCGCAATCGTGTCTCATGCATTGTTATCGAGCGCAACGTTGGACGCGAGTACCCGATATCACACCGTCGCCGCCGCGAGATTTGCGGTAACAAATCATTCGAGATTGGTGAGTCGCGTGCCGCAAATCCCGCTCTGGCTTGCCGTTAAACGTTGCGCTTGAGTCGAATGCACTAGAAACGCTTGCGCGGTCGTAAAGTAGAATGATTGTCGTTGATGGTTTCGAGCGAAGTAATGGGTTTGATGCGGGTACCCGATATTACGCCGTCGCCGCCGCGAGATTTGCGGTAACAAATCATTCGAGATTGGTGAGTCGCGTGCCGCAAATCCCGCTCTGGCTTGCCGTTAAACGTTGCGCTTGAGTCGAATGCAAGAGTAACGATTGCGATTGACGGCTACGCCGTTCGTCGCGTAATCGATTCATCAAACCATTCGTGATCGCCACTAAGATCGACTTCCGTTTCGCCATCCCGACCCACATAGACCAGTTCATCACGCAACCGCAGTCGTCGATTTTCATCGGCCGCCAAGGCGTTTAATTCGAATTCCAGATCAGGATCATAGTCGTCGGTGACCAACGCCATTCTCTGACGAGGCACAAACGGCTGAACCGTTTCCACCACAACCGGTTCAACGGGCACAACCCGCATGGTTGGCACTAAGGCTGGCACAGAAATTACTGCCGGCTTTTCCGCAGCCAGTCGATATCGTTCCGGACGTGCCTGATGTTCCACCACATCGCGGTGATGCGGAAGCACTAAGACATCTGCACCCAAATGGTGGAACATGTCCCGCACATGATCGTGGCACGTGAACATCAAAATTTGATATCCCAGCTTAGAAAATTTCAATAACACTTGTGCGGCACTACGGGCCCGCTTGGCATCAAAATTGACCAGTACATCGTCCAGCACCAACGGCAATACCGCACCGCGGCGCGCGTATGCACTTACCAACGCTAACCGCAAACTCAAATAAACAGCTTCCCGCGTGCCACGACTCAGTTTGTCAACGGTGATCGTGTCACCCTCATGGTTGTCGACCAAAAGTTGTTCGCCGACTAACCGCGTCCAGATCCGAGTATAGTGCCCCTCGGTCAGTTCTTCTAAATATCCCGACGCCTCTTTTAAGGTTTCCGGTTGTCTTTTCGATTCATAGCCTTCACGAATCGATTCCAGCGTTTGCAAACAAGTCGCTACGACCTGCCATTGTCGCTGGACCTGCTTAATATCCGCCTCAATACAATTGAGTTCTAATCGCGCTTGGTCCAGACGACAGTCTTCGCCCAACGCTTTGATTTCCTGTAAATACTCGCCGCGTTGTTGAACCAGTTTTTGGTGTTCCGATTTCAGCTCCTCGGTGTCGGCCTGAACGGCTTCCCAACGTTTTTCCAGTCCGGCAAAACCGTATGCTTCAAGTAATGGCTCGATATCCGATTCTTGGATATGGTTGCCTAACGCCGCTGCAATTTGTTCCGTCAATTGTCGGCGGCGGTCATTTAGTTTTTCACGTTGCGCATGCTTCAGGTCAATTTGCCGGTATTCCTCTTCGGTTTCCACACCGGCGATCGCCAAATGTTTTTGTTTGGCACCGTAAGCGCGATCCAAATCGCGTTTTGCTTTTTCCAATTGAGTTCGAAGTTGCCGATAGTCATCGAGATATTGCTTGCGTTCGTTGACAACTGTCCGCTGGGCATCCAAGGCCTTGGTCAAAAACACCAAGACTTGCATGGGCTGCGTCGATTTAGATTCGAGTCCACATTCGCGAACCAGCTCTAAGACACGCTGAGCAATTTGTTGCAGTTCTTTTTCCCGATCGGCCAACTCTTTTTTGTGCAACTCAATGCGTGAGGTCAGCCCTGAGATTCGGCCGGATCGTTGACTCAATTCTTTGACTTGGCTCGGCGTCAATGACTCGGGCAAACCCACGCTTCGCAACCCAGCCTGCCAACGTTTTTCGTGGTTCTCAACTTCACGTTCTTGAGCCGTAATACGCCGACGCAAATCATCCAGTTTGCCACGTGCCGACTTAGCACGGGACTCCATCGGCACTAAGCCTTCTAATCGCGACAACCGATCTTCCGCGTCTTTTAATTCCAATTCGGTTTGGGCAATACCCGGCGGCAGCAATCGATCGATTTCATCCCGCTCGGTTCTCGCTCGCTTGAGTTGCTGTCGTACCAATTCCATTTGATGGCGAAAATCTTCCATTTCGTCTTTGGCGATTCGTTCCCAGTGGTATTTCAGGCCCATCGCAATAAAACCAAAAACGCCGCCGAGCAAAATCAATAGAAATCCTAGATCTCGCGTGGTATCGCCTACCGTCTCCAAGCTTTCTGCCCAGGAGAAATAGTCGTTGAAGATCGTGGTAACCAACCCAAAACCGGCAAGCACAATTCCAGCAATGAAGACGATGCCGATGATCGTCAACTTTCCAACCGGCAGCACTTGGTCTGTGACAACTTCGTCAACTTCGCGTTCTAAATCGGTTTTGGCCAATTGCAGCTTGTCGATTTTTTCATCCAGCTCAATTCGGCGGCGAAGCCGATTGACATGCCGGCTGGTTTCATCCAAGGTCTCGGGGATGCTCGAAGTGTGTTCTGAAAGCGAATCACCCAAATGTTGTTCGTGCTGTCCCAGTTCAAATTTGGCCTTATCCGCCTCTTCTTTGAGGCGATTGAGCCGCGAGGTTTGCTCAGACAAACTGCGCGCCACGTTTCGCAAACTACTAAAACTTTTGCCGACCAATGTCTGCACATCTTTGACTTTTATTTTCATCTGGTTGCCGACCGAATCGACTTCGCCCACTAGGCTTTCTTCGATTCCGGCAATCTCGGTCTTTAGCTGATCGGCTTGTCGAATTAACGACTCGATCCATGGCGAATGTGCCGTCAAGGCTTCGATTCGACCGCGTTGGTTCTAAATCGTGCGCTGAAACTCCAGTTCATTGGCCTCGCGTTTGACCTTATTTCGCTGTTGCGTTAACTGCTCGATTCGTTCTTGTTGTTGTGCAATTCGCTGGTTAAATTCATCGAGTTTGCTGACGGAGACATCGCGGGGATCGGGCAACTTACCGATCGATTCGATTTGCTGGCTAATTGCGCGTCGATTTTGCCAGCGCTCGGCCAATTGCATGGCAACTTCAATCAACCGTGCATCGCGTTCGACTCGTTTCAATTCTGCTTGCAAATCGGCGATCCGTACGGAGGCTTCTTTGGCCTGCGCGGCGATTCGCGACCAACGTTTTGATTTACCGCGCAGTTCCTCAATTTCACGCGTCAACGATTGTTTGCGAGATTGCAATTTCGCCAATCGAGAGGTTAGATTCGCGTCATCCGACCATAATGCCTCGCGACGTTTGTGTAGATCGCGAAGCACATCGATCAAAGAAACCCGATCCATTCCGCTGGTCAAGCGATAAAGATGTTCGGCAGCTTGTGTGTTATTAAGCGCGCCGAGTTCTTGAATTTCTTGCAAACCGACCGAAAAAACATTGTTAAAAATTGGCTCGTCGATGTTGGACAACAGTGACGCCAATTGGGCCGAACCATATACGTCGCCTTTGTCGGCATCGATTACCGTTAGATCGCCCACGGCATCGGCATGTCGATTGGGATCGACGTGCCGTTGGATTTCATAGTGACCTTGAGGCGCACGGACCCACACGGCACCTCCTGCGAGACCGCCATAGACGGGTGGTACGTACTTGTCGCGGCGTTCGCTGGCAAACCCAAACATCATGCTCCGCATAAATTGCATCAGCGTGGTTTTGCCCGCTTCGTTTTGACCGTAAAACACGGTCATGTTTTCGCCGAGCGACTCGACATGCAGTCCTTTCCACACCCCGAAACCATCGATTTGAACGTCTGTTAATCTCATGGCAAATCCTTTCAAGATGCCGACGACGAAGCGGCTTCAGACACATCACGATGAGCGGCTAAATATTCTACGCCCAACATCGTAGCCCGAGTTAATACTTTTTGACGCGATTCGCCCGTCAACCGCACGACGTTGGCCACGGCGTCGTTGTCAACCGAATCAGGCAAATATTCGTGCAAAGCTAAGTTCAACGTTGGATCGCTTTGGTAACGACCAATGGCCCGGAGATAATCGCCCAGAATAGTATCCTCTTCATACCAACCACCCGGCAACGAATGAGGGGGATCAATTACAAAATCGACGCTCCATAATCCCAGTTCTGATCGGCCAAACTCGTGTCGCAGCCAATCCAATAACTCTTGACGTACGCGGGGTTGCCGCAAAAGCGGATTGAAATTTCCGCTTGTTGCCAGTTGCCAATGGACTAATACGGCGCTTTCGGGATGATCGCTAATTATCTTCAAAGCCCGTTCGGTAAGCACATTTTTCAACTCTTCGATACTGGCACTTTCTGCGATGGCCAATTTTTGCGGTAACCAGCGAACGGAATCTGTCTCGATCAATTGCGTATGAAATAAACCCTGCGTGTCGGTTTTAACGAGCTGACAACCGTGTGCCCCAATTTCTTTTTTGCCGCGACACTGTGGCGTTCCGCTGCTGACAATCCAGACACCATTTTTTTCTTGAGCACTGCCGCGATGGTTCCCACCTAAAGCCCAATAGCGAATGTTTTTGGCTACCAAATTCTGGGGTTCAAATGCCCCATAGGTGATGGCAATCGGGCAAACTGCAGATTGTTCGACAATAAAGTCACCACCGTTTTTGCGGCGAGGATCGAATCCGCTACCTAAGATCGTAGCGACCGGGCGCCCCTTTCGTTGATGCGTGACCTCTTCAACGATGGTCGAACTAAAAATCGTAACATTGTCCGGCAATTCCACGGCAGCCGGCCAGCGTTCCGGATGATCGTCTTCGCCGCCGCACCAATATACGGCAATCCCTTTTTCGGCCAAACGTTCAAAATGAGATAACAAGAACGCTGCAGGACGACAGCCACCAGCATCGACATCTAACAAGTCACCAGCTAAAAGAACAAAGTCGACCTTTTCTGTGATCGCTAGGTCAAAAATCTTCTTGGCCGCCGTATAAGGAGCATTCGCAATTGTCGATTTGAGGTGAGTAGGTAATTCAGGCAAATCCCTTAACGGTTGATCCAAATGAAAATCACTGGCCTGAATGAATTTGATGATGTCGGACATAATGCCCCTCATAGATTAGAAAAAATCATTTTTTCAATCCTCAGCAGTCTAACCAATTTAACTAGTCCGACAAATACCGATTCACAAAAAGCTGGCAAAACTGGCAGCAAGGGCCCTTGAGCGAGACTGGGCAAGATTTTGTTTAAATTGCGGCGAGAACGAGTTTTTTCCTGATCAGTGAGAAATTTGGATTGAAAGGGCCGGCGCGGAGGCGTTATTTTGAGATTTAGACTAATTTTGTTGCTACCGCTGCTAGAAGGTTGAATCGCGAAGGCCATCGAGCCATGCGTTAGAGCACGATGGAACACGGTGACAAGAAGATTGGTGACAAGAAGATTGGTGACAAGAAGATTGGTGACAAGAAGATTGGTGACAAGAAGATTGGTGACAAGAAGATTGGTGACAAGAAGATTGGGGACAAGAAGATTGGGGACAAGAAGATTGGGGACAAGAAGATTGGTGACAAGAGGATTTGAACTCAATTAAGAATTTAAGTGCATCGAGGTGGCATTGCAAATTGGGTCAAGCGAAAAGATATCGTATGAGGAGACCGAAAAGAAGAAAAGCAAACACAGTATCCCAACCACGATAATCAATACTGATTTCCACCGCACATTGGCCATTTAATTCCCGTTGTCCGCCATTTTCTTGTCCGCCATTTTCTTGTCCGCCATTTTCTTGTCCGCCATTTTCTTGTCCGCCATTTTCTTGTCCACCATTTTCTTGTCCACCATTTTCTTGTCCACCATTTTCTTGTCCACCATTTTCTTGTCCTCTATTTTCTTGTCCTCCATTCCGCGAACGCCACCAAAATTCCTGAATAACCACTTTTGTTGGAAGCTCTATTTATTCAGATGAACTCGCATTTCCACGTACGACGAGCTTTGCAAAACCCAGTGACCTTCTTCATGTTGGTTTTCGATTTCGGCCCAGACTTCGTATTCGTTTTTGCCGCCGCTTTGTTCGAGGGCCACATAGACAATTTTGCCCTGCAGTTCGACTTTGCGTCCACGTGCGAGTGACACCGTAACGGTCACTAGTTTATTGGCAACTTCGCGTGGATCATATTTTTCGCCATCGACAATTCCGGTTACTCGCAGTCGATCCATTCGCGCGACTCGCATCACCGTTTCGCCCGCATTGACCCATTCACCGCGATGTTTGATCAATTCCAGCACATTGCCGTTGACGGTAGAACGCAACGTGTGTCGTAAAATATTGTCTCTAGCTGCGTCAACCTTGACCCCTTCGGCGCTGGTTTCAATTTCCGCTTGTTTTCTCTGGTTTTCGGCCTTTAATAATTCTTCTTCGGCGATTTCCAACGACAACCGATCGCGCGTGTAGTCTTGTTGGGTACTACTGCCTTTTTGATACAGATTCGCTGTTTTTTTAAATGCCTCTGAATGAAATTCTCGCGTTTTCTCGGCGACTTTGATTGCGGATTCATCCGTCGCTTTGAAGTGAGCAATTTCTTTTCGAAGTAAAGATTCTGCCAGCGACCGTTGTGCCAATTGATCGTCAATTTTTCCCAATTCGTCGTTTTCGCTAATTGCTTTGCCTGGCACAACATTGACAGAAATTAATTGCCCAGAGACTAAAGCCGGAACTTCGATGTCCTCAATCAGTTTGACACCGCATGGGCTAATATCGAGCACATTAGGGTCTTGGTTGGCAGTCTGGCTCGAAACCGTCGCGGCCGGGGTACCCGTGGGGGAATTGGGCAGCGGGGAATTTGGCAACGAGGAATTCGTAAGAGGTTTGAATTGGTCGCTGCGCGGAGCGCCATTTTGTGCCGAGACTGAATTAAATGCCATTGTCATGATCATACCGGCTAGGCAAGCGATCAGGGTAAGTTTTCTCATCGGACACTTTCCTCGTTACTTCAGGGTCAAAAACTCAGTTCGCTCGTTTTCACAAAGACACAGGTCCCGTTCAGGTGCGAGCGGACATTTATCGATCATACCATACCGGCTTAACGGATTTTGGCAACGAAATCCACGTATGTCAGGTCAAAACAGGCCGCGACGTTGGTCTTCCGTATTTCTTATCGTCATTCCTATCGTCCGGCCCGCCGCAGAACTTGCCTTCGGTACAGCGGGGAAACAACGCTGCATACAAATGCTGTGGCAAAAAACCCAGGCAAAACTTCCCTACCGGTACGACCGTTTCATTTTATGACAGTACTTTGCAGCAGAATATGGACAGCAGTAAATAATTCCGCTCGATTCAGGCAACGAATTTCGCCATTACTTGCCTGCGGTTTGGACTTGGTGCATGCTAGTAGCCGTTGCCCATTTAAACATCAGTTCTAAATTTAGAGGCCCGTTGTGGCGCAGATTCAAAAATTAAATCAAACAACTGCCCTCGTGGTTCGAGTTCTTCACAGCAGTTTTTTTTCCGAACTGATTGAATGCAAGCGTTCGAAACGCACGAGCCCTGGATGGACTGCTTGTCTGAGTCAACTTGCAATTGCAGTTATTATTATTGTGTTGAACCCCCACACGGCAAGTTCACAAAATACACTTCCGCCTGCCTGGCCCGAACAACTGCGAGCACTGCCGGCCCTTGCTCCACTCGAATCTGGAGATTGGCTAGTGAATAGTGGTCCCCGAGTCGCGGGAGTCTTTCGCGGCGAGTCGACCGGGGAATTAGTAATGGACAACGGTTGGATTCGTCGCCGTTTCTTATTGGCTCCCAACCTGGGCTGCATTGGCCTAGAACACGGGGCGACGGGGGTGTCTCTGCTGCGCGCCGTGCGTCCCGAGGCGCGAGTTACCATCAACGATCAAACTTGGAATATTGGCGGATTAACAGGCCAAGCGACCGAAAACTTTTTGCGTCGTTCGGAGCTTGAAAATTTGCGAACTGATCCCCAGGCATTTCAATTTCAGTCGTATTCCGTGAGCCCCTTGCAATCGCGATTCGCTTGGCAACCGCGACCCGAATGGTTGTCGCGAGAAACAGTTTGGCCCCCCAAAGGTGTGCACGTGGCGTTCGAATTTGTACCACCCGCTGCGACACACGCGTCGCTTAAAGAAGTTCGCGTGGTGGTCCACTACGAGATTTATGATAGATTGCCACTGTTGTGCAAGTGGTTGACGGTCGTGAACCAAGGTCCTGAAAAAATTCGCGTCGATTCGTTTGTCAGTGAAATTCTTGCGGCCGTCGAAGCCAGCAGCCAAGTCGAAGACTTAGCCGAGCCATTTATTCCAAATCTGCATGTGGAGACCGATTTCACCAGCTGTGCGATGGAGGGTACAAGCGCCCAGCGAGACGCGGTGCACTGGATTGCCGATCCAGCTTATGCAACTCAGGTCAATTACCGGCGAGAAACCCGGTGCCTGTTGGAATGTCGCCCGACCCTAGGGCCAAAAATTGAAGTCTTGGCTGGTGAAACGTTTTCATCGTTTCGAACTTGGATGTTGGCGTTGGACGATCGACACGAAACTCGCCGCACTTTGTCGCTAAGTCGAATGTATGCCACGATCGCTCCGTGGAGTCTCGAAAATCCGTTGATCTTTCACGTGCGCTCGGCAGATCCCGATGCCGTACGTTTGGCAATCGATCAAGCCGCAGCCGTTGGCTTTGAATTGGTAATCATGACGTTTGGCAGCGGATTTAACATGGAGAATACTGCGCCGGAGTATTTGCAACAAATCAAACAACTCGTCGACTATGCACGCGAGCGAGGTGTCGCTCTCGGTGGGTATTCGCTGCTGGCGAGCAGAAGTATCGATGCAGAAAATGATGTGATCAATCCAGATACAGGGTTACCCGGCGGCTTTGCACGGTTTGGAAACAGCCCATGCTTGGAAAGTGAATGGGGGCAAAAATATTTTGAAAAACTCCATCAGTTTCTTGAGGCAACCGGATGCGATGTCCTGGAGCATGACGGCTCATATCCGGGCGATGCCTGCGGATCCACGGAACATCCGGGTCACCATGGACTTGACGATTCGCGTTGGCGACAATGGCAACGGATCACCAATTTCTATCATTGGTGTCGCGCTCGCGGAATTTATTTGAATGTTCCCGACTGGTATTTCCTCCAAGGCTCCAACAAGGTGGCCATGGGATATCGAGAGACTAATTGGTCGTTGCCGCGCGATCAACAAGAATTAATCGAGCGTCAGAACATTTTTGACGGCACGCGATTCAAAAACCCGACAATGGGATGGATGTTTGTACCTTTGACGGAATATCATGGCGGCGGTGCGGAGGCCACTATCGAGCCGCTTCACGAACATCGCGATCATTACCAACGTCGACTACAGAATCTGTGGGGGGCCGGCGTCCAAGCTTGTTTTCGTGGCCCGCGCTTATTCGATACCCCGGAAACGAAAGAGATGTTGTCTCACTGGGTGCAATTCTACAAACGACACCGCGCGATTCTCGATAGCCCGCTCATCGGGCTACGTCGTGCCGATGGCCAAGATTGGGACGGTTGGTTACACGTCAATCCAAACATAAAAACCACGGCGTTAGCTGCCATCTACAATCCATTGCCGCACGAAATCGAACGGGAAATTCGATTGCCCTTGTACTACGCGGGACAAACTCACGGTCCGGTTCGCTGGGCGCTCAACGACGAACAACAACCGCCTCGCGAGCTCAATGCCAAGTCAGAACTAGTGGTTAAGGTCAAACTGCCCGCTCAATCGATGGGCTGGATAACAATCGACAAGGAATAGTAGTTGGTTGGAATTTAGCAGGATGGGCTAGGGAAGGTTTGAATTGAAGGGAAGAGGTTTTGGCGTGGGTGATGGTGGGGGGGGACTGACACTGCCGGTTGGAAACCGGCAGCCACGGACGGCCACAGAAACTGCCGGTTGGAAACCGGCAGCCACTGGCGGCCACCGGCGGCCACTGAAACTGCCGGTTGGAAACCGGCAGCCACCGGCAGCCACCGGCACCACGTGCGGCGGTTAAAACCATAGCAACCAAGTACCGTAAACCGTTTCCCAAAGTTCATGAAACATTACATAGCCAATTGATCGCGAACCGCAATCGATCCGCGCGGTAACTCGCGTACCACTTCTCAAAAGTTCATCGGCAATTTGTTGGTTGTCGAACTCGACCAATAATCGACTCGCATTGCCCTGGTCGCCCGCAACCTCAAGACTGCGGTCTACTTTACGCAGCGTCCCAACTAATTCCTGATACGGATGGGAGGCCAACGTGAATCGCACGGTCAGGGCCGTCTCCGGATGCTCGTCCATGGCTTGGATCAAATGCCCCACACGCCGCTCCGGGAGTTCGAGCTCAAGCTGCCAGGTGGTATCTGGGTCAACCAAGGTGATTAGGTGCTGGCCGCGATTGACGGGGCGCCCCAACAGATTGCGTTTCAATTGCCAGTTAACCAAATGTCCTCGCCGCGGCGCTCGAATCGTTAAATACTCGGTTTGTTTTTTAACCAACTCAAGTTCCAACGTTAGGTTTTTGACCATTTGCTCGGCTTTTACCAATTCCGATTCAATGGTTAGCCGCTCCATTCGATCAAGATTCTGATGTCGAGCGCGCGTATATTTGCTGAATTGCTCTTGTGCCTGGGACAGTTGACCTTCCAATTTTTCGACTTCCAGCATCAAGTCGTTGTTTGTCATCCGCGCCAACACTTGTTCTGGTTCAATGGGCCGCCGAGGATCGCTTGGCTCAAAAATCTCAACAAGTGTTCCATCGACATGTGCGAATAACTCTTGTTGACTGACGGCCATCAGCTGGCCTTTGGCCGCGAGTTGGAAACTCCAGGGAACCCAGATCAATCCGCACACAATTGCCACCAGTACGCCGACCAGGGCCATCGTCCGTGGCAAGTTCTCCCGCGATATCGGCCGCAGCCAGTGATAAAGTTGCTTCCAGACCGGAAGCAAAAAAATACTGTGGTGCTCAAGTGCATTGTGTACGGCAACGGCGGCATGTTTTGCAACGTAGTCGGCGCGGCGACGTTGGGCAACTGAAAAATCTGCTCGCGAAAGTTGTTCGAGTACCAAGGCGCCTTCGATGGTAGGCTTGGTTTTTTCACTGCTGCGACGCAGCGCGGCCGAACTATCCGTGGATTCGGCCGGCTGCAAGGGAATAACGGCCAGTGATCGTGTGTGGGCGGAGTCGAGATATTCGTGCAGATCCGTTTCAATTTGCGGTGGCAGTGAGGCGTCGTCACCCGTGTACCATAACGAATGGCCCGTTCGCACTACCGAGGCCACCAATCGGTTCAAGGCTTTGACCTGTTGCGAACGGCGTTCGATCGAATCAAGTCCACTGACCGCTTTGATCGAGAAATGCGTACCGTGGCGCAGCGCAACGCTGGTCCGATCGCATTCAATCAGCCGACGGGCATCATTGGCGATTGTATAGGCAACGGCCTGTGGATCGAGACTGGCATTGGCTTGATAAGCGAATTCGTCGATTGATTGCCACAGTCGTTGTTGTTCCGAAAAGTCTCGCAAGCGTTGTGTTTTGAGGAAATCGCTACCGATCTCGCACAACAGTGTCATAAATCTCAGGTAACCGCGTTGGGTTGCCGGACCACCGCCAGGCCGCTGCAGGATTTCAACCCATCCGAGCAATTCTTGGTCGACTTGCATTGGACAAAACATCAATAGAAACTCGGTGGGGTTTTGCCCACCTTCGTCGTTGGTTCCTCCTGAGTGTGGTGGGACGAGTGTCGGTTGAGGTGATTCGGACAATCGCGCCAGCAAACGACTATGTTGCTGTTGAGCCTGTTCATCACGAGCGAGAATCGTCTGCGATAGATTGATTTGGTACTGCGAAACAAAGGGTTGGTCCGATTGCGTTCGGGCCCATAATATTCCGCCAACACTGGCCAAGGCACTCGTTGTTTTGGTCAGGAACCCCTGATAAAAATCCGCCAACGTACATTCACTTCTGGCGAGGTCGGCAATTTCTTGAACGAGAGCACGAATTTGATTCTTCGTTTCATCCACTAGGTCGCGGTCAGGCACCTCGCCATCATGTCGAAAAAAACGGCGTCCGGAGGCCGCATCGCCGGTAAAGGGCGGCATCGAACTAGCTGGTGTTTCGGAATTCATGGACGGACTCACAATCGCAACGGTTGAAAACTCAAATTGAGGTCAGCCTGATCGGGTGTTCTGGCGACCATTGGGGACTTTCTAAAAAAATGCCATTTGATGCAACGCCGAAATTTGGAGAATCTGGGGGATTCAATCGGAGCGACTCAGCCGTTTTGGGTACCACTGGAAAATTAGGGGATTTTGGCCGATACTGAGAGCCCACCAGGGCAAACGGCGCTGGTGCGAATTTAACGTCTTTAGGTGCATTGGCATGAGAGTTGTAATTTATCCAGATTCACAGCAGGCGAGCCTTGCGGCAGCGCTCATGATTGCCAAACAAGTGCGGCGTAAACCTAAATCGGTTTTGGGGTTGGCCACTGGTTCCTCACCTTTGGCCTGCTATCGCGAACTAATTCGACAACATCTCGATGATGGATTGGACTTTTCGCAGGTGACCACGTTTAACCTTGACGAATACGTCGGGTTGCCGGCTACACACCCGCAAAGCTACCGCTTCTTCATGGATCAACACCTGTTTACACACATTAATATCCCCTATCAACAAACCCATGTGCCCGATGGACGGGCGCTCGATTTTGAACGCCATTGCGATGATTACGAAAGCCGCATTCGGCAATCCGGGGGTATCGATCTGCAGTTACTCGGAATTGGGTCGGATGGCCATATTGCCTTTAATGAACCTGGGTCGTCGCTGGGCAGTCGTACGCGAATCAAGACACTTACAAAACGTACCGTCGCCGATAACGCTCGGTTTTTTGATGGTGAGACCGCAGTACCTAAAATGGCCGTAACGATGGGGGTTGGCACGATCCTCGATTCTCGCCAATGCTTGTTATTAGCACTAGGTGAAGCCAAAGCGATCGCCATTCGCAAAACGGTCGAGGGGCCTGTGACCAGTCAAGTAACGGCGTCGGCTCTGCAACTGCATCGCGATGTTGTCGTCGTCCTCGATGAGGCGGCGGCAAGTCAATTGGAACGTCGCGATTACTACGACCAAGTAGAACAGGTACAAAAGGAACTGGAACGTCAGCGCGACCAAGCGATTTCTGCATTACGCATTTGACGGATCAGTTTTAACTCGCGAGAATCATCAATTGGTTACAATCGCCTCTGCACGAGTTTAACCCTATATAGGATATCGATGAGATTTGTCGGAACATTGCCGGATGCCAATCAAGCGCGCGTCTTCTCCGCCTGGATGCTGGCTCAAGGAATGGAAACCAAAGTCGAACCTGCCGGACAAGAGTGGGAGGTCTGGATTAGGGACGAAGACCATTCACAACGGGCCGGCGAATGTTATCGGGAATTTGTCGGTCAACCAGACGATCCTCGCTATCAAGCCTCCGTGAGTCAAGCAGCTGCGATCGCGCGTGAAAAAGAGGAAAAGCGGCGTCGGTACCAAAAACAGGTGCGGCACGTTCGTGGTTCGTCATTGGGACTTCGCCGTGGTCCCTTATCAATTACTTTAATCGTTCTCAGCGCGATCGTGGCCTTGATGACGAATTTTGGCAATCAAACAATCGACAATGCGACATTTGAAGCTCTGGCGTTTCAATTTCTGCCACCGCCGATCGCCGCCAATGCGGTCGAGTCTGCCGCGGAAGATCTAAGTAGCTGGCCATTGCGTTTGGCCAGCATTACGCGTGGCGAAGGTTGGCGATTAATAACGCCAATTTTTATCCACTTTTCCGTTGCCCATCTGTTGTTCAATTCGATTATGTTGTTTCAATTTGGGCGAATCATTGAAACTCGTTTCTCTACCGCCAGTCTAGCGATCTTAGTCGTTACCTCCGCCGTCTTGGGCAATATCATCCAAAATCTAGATCCCGGTGGAATTGACCAAATGACGCTGTATTTCGACGGAACGCGTTCGGCATCAATGATGGGCGGTTTATCTGGAGTTGTTTATGCGACCTTTGGTTTCATTTGGATGAAATCGTTGTACGACCCGATTGCCGGTTTACATTTGCCGCCGTCAACCATCATCATTATGATCGGTTGGCTGATTTTTTGCATGCTGCCTGGGTTCGAAGACATGATGGGATTTCGGGTCGCAAACTGGGCTCATGCCGTGGGTTTGGTTGTCGGCATGTTCTTTGGCATTTTTAGCAAACCACGGTAGTTCCATCACGCGGTTAAGATCGAGCCCGTGGCCGAGATTACTTGATTGGGTTGCCACTCGGTAGCTGGGAATTCGATGGAATCCCCGGTTGAGCACCGTTCGCTCCCTCGACTGCTGCTTGACTGGAAAGATCCACGCGTTCCCAACCAATCGGAGTGCTGGGCCGTATTCCGCCACCCAACAATTGATTCAGCCCGGCAAATGCCGCGTTGATCTTGCGCGTACCAAATTGAAAATGGCGACTTACCGGATTGTTAACGGCTTCGTAATTGGGTGCGAAAACATGAATCGATTTCGGCAAAAAATCCTCGCCGGCAATCACAATTTGAACGCGTTGATAAGTTTGCGCGTCCTCACGCTGTTTGGGCACCGCCTCCAACCAGTACTCATTTTCAACACCGGGCGGAGTGATTACATGTAAATAATAGCGATTGAGCAGCAGCTCTTTTTTAGCACCGAACAAAAAGGGCAGGGGACTATTGGCCAAGCCATTGCCTCGCATTTCCGGAGGAATGGTCGTCTCATACAATCGCTTGTTGACAAAATCATAGTCGTAAATGGCCGAACCATCGCAGATCCACTTCTCTTGTTGCGTTGAACGGTCTCGTTCAACCAATTTAGGTTCCCCGCCAGGTTGTTCAGGAGGTCCAGCAAAATCCCACGCTTGATTGGATTCGTATTCCGCTTTATCAGGCTGGGCATATCGAATTTGTCCTACCATAATCGTGTGGGCTGCTAGACTGTTGGTCTGCGGATCGCGCCAAGCGACTTTGCTGGGATCGTAATCCCAACGCGTAAAATCACAGGTGCAATGTTTAATTTGTGCGCTACTTCTCTCCCAATGATCCAGCAATTTTTCAATGTATTGTTGTTCTTCCATTGAGACGGGATGCCAGGTCGGCGTTAGGGGCGCGATGTCTCCCGCAACCGCATTTCCGGCAGGACTATCGCCCAAAGTTTGCTGCGGCCCCTGCGTTTGTTGTTGCTGCGATTGTTGTTGCTGTGGCGTTTGTTGTTGAATTGAACCGCCAATGTAAGGCGAATTATTGTTGGCCGGAACCAATTGTCCGTTGCCGACCGGGTTTTGTGCTGATGCGCTGGCTACAACGGCGACCAGGGTGAACATCCAAGCCCATCCAACAAACAGAGTCCGTCCAAATTGCGCTTTCACGAATTCTTGCTCCTGTACTGATTCATTCATCGCGCTGGCGCAGCGACCCTCCCGTGGTCATCGCTTCACAGCGGGCAGCAGTCTAGCAGAAGCATTGCCTTTAACGCTAGACGAATCAACAAGTGCTAGCGTCAGCTTTTTTAGGCTTGAGGGTTATCGGATCCACCGAGCGGTTCGAGGCCCATATCTTCCAAGGTTTGTTGCAAAAGCGGTTGGTCGGCAAATTCGGCCGCCATGTCATCTTGAGGATCATAGGGCTGAACAAAGATTCGTCGCGTACGGATTTCGGTGACGCGCACGGTTTGACCTGGTTCGATAGCGAAACCATCGCTCACGGCGTCATAAGCCCGACCGTCGATCGACACCATGCCACTGGGCAACATTTTGGTTTTGGCAACTCCCTTTTTTCCGACCAAGGCTCGCAACGGATCGTGTTCTTGGTCATATGGCAAAACTTCGTCTTGGCTGACCCGTCCCAACATGATCCGTCGGCCAAGAGGAGTAGCGGGCCAAAGTTTAATCATCAGAATAAAGACCACAGGCAATGCCAAGGCCGATGCAAACAGAGCAACCGTACCGGCCAACATGCTATGAGTGAAGGCCACAGCAATTCCGGAAATGAATAAGATCGCGGCGACAATGCCCAATACACCTGCCGATGGAATAAATAACTCAAGTGCAACTACCAAAAAGCCGCCGGCCAAGAGGATCAAAGACCAATAAATCGGATTCATAGATTCTCAAAAAATTGATTTCGTATTTGGCCAACGAATTGGGAGTGTTGTCCGCAATCGAGTCCTCAGCGCTACCTTACAGAACTAACTTACAGAGCTACCCTATCGTTCCGAGCCTGTTCAATTTCGTCGATCGAACAAAATTGCTGTGGATATTATTGACCAAGCGCCCAGGTCTTACCAGTCCCGCCCATGTTAAGGACGAAAACCGTCAACATTCAATTAGATTGGTCAGCAAATCAAACTCGCAGTCACTCGAATTCACGCGTCGTCAACGCTTTTCCAGCGCAAAACGTCCGCGAACCGAGCCAAATCCAGTACATCGAGATTTCTGAGCTCTTGATAAAATTATTGAACGCAGCCACGAGTGCCAGGTTCGCAATAGCCGCAGACAAGAATTGAAATTCGCCAAAAATTACAGCTATTTATCAAGAAATCAAGTCTATTAAGTGCTTTGCAGATTACGCACAGAATTGACGACCGCTGGAATCATTGGCAATTGTGCAATCCATTTCGCCGGCATTTCGCCGGCAGCGCTTTTGCTTAGCGATCGGACTCTTCGATAGGCGCAACCACAATTCGATTGCCAATGGCCTCGATCACTTCGATCGTTTGTTGAGCGTCGACGATGCGGCCTTCCGTTTGTACATCGACAATTCGGCCGCCGATACGAGCTTTGCCTGAAGGCATCAATCGTGTTACTGTTTTCCCGCGAATTCCAATCGGAAAAGCCGACGATTCGACTTCGAGTGCGAAGCCTTCGGCGGCCAAGGTCGGCGGTTGTAGCATCAACTTTTTTAGAAACGGCGTGTGCGGCAAATATCTTCTTAACACGTACAGGGCCGCCATGAAACCTAGCAGAGCGCCGCAAACCATCCCCAATGAGATTGGCAATTGTCGAAACTCTTTGGCATTTTGTGGAATGATGAATGTCTGCGATGCCAAAACGATGCTGATCACGATCGTCAGCAAGCCGCCTATCCCGAAAACGCCAAACCCTGGCAAAACAAATAACTCTAGCCCTACAAAAACCACGCCGAGAACGAACAAAATAATTTCCAGCCATCCCGCATTTCCGCCTAGGTATTGGCTCCAGAAAAATAAGACAAAACAGAGGGCCCCCAAGAATCCTGGCACACCTAATCCGGGAGTTGACATTTCGGTTGATATTAGAAACATACCGCCGAACAATAACCAGAATGCGATCGCAGGCGAAGCCAGTGAGCGCGCCAGCCATTGCACCACCCGGTCAGCTCGCGTCGGCGTCAAAACGCGAGCAGGCGCGGCGAGTTGATAGTACGATTCGATTTCATTGCGGTCGCCCAGAATACTCCGCGCCAAGCCATCTCTTTCAGCCATTTCTGCCGTCAGGGGGGCCGCAGCGCCCAGTGTTTCCAACGATTGCCACACATCGGGATCGGTCATTTGTTGTTGTTCGTCGTCGACCATCCAACGAATTTCGCCAGTGCGAGTATTTCGCCAACGGACAATCGATGTGGTTGGCTCGAGTTGGTAACGCAACAATGAATAGCTTCGTTGCTTTTTAGCAGCAATCGTCTTCAACTCGAATAATACACGCTGCAATTCCTCATCGTCAGGCGTGTGCAAATATTCGCCGCCCAAGGTCGCTTCGCGGGTCATTAACAAATGATCGCACAGCAGAGCGCAGACGGCCGCAGGTCCTGCCAATGGCTGTTCCACAAAAGCCACGGTCCGCACTTGATCGGCATCTAAGCTTGCTAAATAGCTGGCGAGCCTGAGTGAAGCATTCAGGTCAGCGTCAAATAGATCGAACTGAATGATCAACATATTGGCCGTATCGGCCCGCAATGATTGATCCATTGCGCGGATAGCCCAGTCGACACTACGTTGATCGAGATAGTCGGCAAACCGATACTCAACGGCTTTCCAATCGCGTCGATCCATCGCCAGCGAATCGAGTTGGGACATATTTATTTGTAAACGATTTGCCAATTGCTGCCGTGACTGGACGGCTTGCACGTTTACGGAAATCCGTGCGAGCGTGGCGGCGGTAAATTCAGCGGCACTGCCGGCCGCAGTCAAGGTTTCCGATTGCACGACACTGCCTGCTCGCTCCAATTCTTCCAAAGTGGCTTGGTCGACCAAACGTTCGCTGTCGGCGAGTGTAACACGGTATAAACTTTGACGGGGGTCGATCATTGCCGTTACGACTTCTACGGGCAAGCTCAAGCGACGTTCGGCCAGATTTCGGTAGACATCGATTGCCAATAGGTTGAGTTGGGACTCGTCGACGTTGGCGGACCCAATTTTAGCTGCTTCGTCAATCGCCAACTCTTCTGCGGCCACGGCAACCAGGACTGCGTGACCGATTAGCCGTGCTGAATTATTATCGGGTGGTGCAGTATCCGCAGCCAATTCGCGATTTCCGGGGATGTAAGCCACCGTTCGCAAGACATTCATATCTGGGCTGGTTAATAACTGAGCCAACTCCAAACAGGCTGTGAAACTGCTACCGGCGCCAGTACCACCTCGATCGGTTTCAAACTGTAATATCACGATTGGCCGTTCACCGCCTTGAGATTCGGCCTGAGATTTATCCCGCAATTGTTGCAAGGTTTGAGAAACTTCCGTCGCTACGCGAGAATTTATTGGCAGCGGAATATCGACCAAATATGCGGTGACGTTCGTTGGCTGAGCGGCTTGTGGATTGGCCGCCGCAGTATTTTCCGGAGCCTTGGCGTCCTGTTTTGCGCTTGGTTTTTCCGAAGTCGATGGCTCAACGGGTTGGGCTACCAAAATCCCATGGCCCCACAGACAACAAGCGCAATAAAGATAGCCGAGCCACGCGGCTCGCCATAACCAATAGGGAGTGGAAACACTATTTGAAGACTTCGTGCGCTGATTCATGGGTTTAAAACCGCAATTCGTGAAAATGCAACAACTGTAAATCATTATAGAGTACTTTGCGGCCGGAGAAGTCGGACTTTGTCTTGGCGTCCAAAATGCTGGTCGACGGACAGCCAACCTGGTTTTGGGAAAACCGGCCTTTAGTAAAAAGAGATTATCGTTCATAATTATTCATTCGGCCTCAGAATTGCACTCAAGCTGGATCGCCAAGCCAATCCGTTAATGCTGTGATGAATTGCAAGGCAACAGGTCTACGTATTGCCAATTTGGGTCCGTCCATCGTTCGAGGAACTAACAACAACCATGCAACAATTCGGCACATTGCACCGGTTTTTGTTGGTCTACTTTGTCTTGCATATTGCCGGCGTCTTGCTGTTTCTATTGGTTGTCTCGCCCTGGTTAAATTCTCAGCTCCGCGATCAAACCCAACGGCGCTTGGAAGCGGTTGCGATTACTTTGCAGCAATTTTTGGCCAGCACGGACCCAAACATGAGTGCGGCTGAGACCTACCAACAATTGACGGCGATTGCCGAGCAAATGAAACTGCGAATTACGTTGGTTGATGTGGCGGGCAAAGTACTTTTTGACTCGGAGGGCGATACGACTGAAATGGCCAATCATGCCAACCGCCCCGAGATTGTACGGGCGGGTGTATCAGGCCAAGGGACCGATATTCGTACCAGCCAAACTCAGGGCCGTTCCATGATGTATTTGGCCGTATCCCTCGACCATGCCGAGACCAAAAAGCGAACGGGGTTTGTTCGCGTGGCCGTCGACCAAAAATTAGTAAGCGATATCACGGGGCGAATGCAACAATTTATTTGGTTGTTCGCTTTGGGTTTAGCCGCTTTGGCCGGCGCCGCAATGTGGACGTTCGGGTTTCAGAATTTTCAGCCGCTGGGAGAGTTTTCAGCCGCCGCGCGACGAATTGCTGCCGGCCAGTATGAATCCGTACCATTGGCGCTGACGCGTCGCGACGAGTGGCGCAACCTATCCGAAGCCTTTCGGTATATGCAACAAGAAATCACAACACGCGAAGCGCGGTTGTTGGAAAATAGTCAACGATTAGAAGCTGTTTTGAGCAGCATGATCGAAGGCGTGATTGCAATCGACTCCACGGGAACCGTAATGCTGGCTAATGAAGCCGCATGTGAAATTTTGGATTTGGAGCAACAAAATTTTGTCGGCCGTAAACTTTTGGAATTAGTTCGCATCCCACCGCTGAGACAATCGATTGAAAAGACACAGCTTCAGAGAACGTTCAGCAAGGTCGAATTTCAAACGATCGGCGAGACTCGCAAAACGGTGAGCGCTCGAGTTTCCAGTTTGGCGCGAGATCCATTGCCTGGGGTAGCGATTGTACTACACGACGTGACTGAGCTGAGACAATTAGAAAGCATGCGCCGCGACTTTGTGGCCAACATATCCCACGAACTCAAGACACCTCTAGCGTCGATCAAAGCATATGCCGAAACGCTGCGAATGGGAGCGATCAACGATGCCGACAACAACCTAAAATTCCTGCAAATGATTGAAACTCAAGCCGATTTGCTCAACGAGCAAGTCCAGGACCTGTTGCGTCTCGCGCGAGTTGAGTCGGGTCAAGCGGTATTTGAAATTGTCAACGTTAACGTTGAGTTGTTGTGCCAACAGGCCGTGGAACTTCATATGGCGGAAGCCAATTCGCGGCAAGTGAAACTTTCGTTAGCAGAAATCCCTCGAGATTTGTTTGCTCGGGCTGACCGCGAAGGTATGGTTACAATGTTAAGTAATTTGATCACAAATGCCATTCGCTATACGCCTGCTGGGGGTGACGTGACAATTCGCGCATTTGCTCAGGAAAATTCTGCGGTTATGGAAGTTCGTGATACGGGGATTGGCATTGCGGCCGAACATCAGAGTCGGGTCTTCGAGCGATTTTATCGCGTGGATCGCGCTCGTTCGCGCGAGGCCGGCGGCACTGGATTGGGCCTTTCGATCGTCAAACATTTGGCACAAGCATTGGGCGGCGGCGTGCATCTTGAAAGTCAGCTGGGCAAAGGCAGTACGTTTCGGATTGTGCTGCCCCTGGGCCCAGTAAAAGCCAAATAATCGACCGTAGTGGGCAGACTCGTCAATCACTATGCAAAACTGTTTCTCGCACCGATGCAAAATATGCGATGTTGGGAACGTTGTACTTTTTTGGGCTGGATGGTAACTCACTACCGGCTCTCGCCAGTAGTTAGCTGGAGGTAACTCACTACCGGCTTTCGCCGGTAGTTAGCTGCAGGTAACTCACTACCGGCTTTCGCCGGTAGTTTCGGATGATTGTCGATTTGGTTTTTCGCCGGTAGTTAGCTGAAGGTAACTCACTACCGGCTCTCGCCGGTAGTTAGCTGCAGGTAACTCACTACCGGCTTTCGCCGGTAGTTTCGGATGATTGTTGATTTGGTTTTTCGCCGGTAGTTTAGCTGGATGGTAACTCACTACCGGCTTTCGCCGGTAGTTTCGAATTCTGGAAAGAGTAATTGAACATGTTGATAAACCTTTGTTTGATCGGGGTTTCGCTCCTGTTGCTTTTTTTTGGAGCGGAGGCCCTGGTGCGGGGCAGTGCGTCGCTGGCAATTCGCGCGGGACTAAGTTCATTGCTGGTGGGTTTAACCATTGTCGCATTTGGTACGAGTTCACCCGAACTGGTCGTAAGCCTTAACGCCGCTTGGCATGGGCAAGGTGATATTTCACTGGGAAATGTTGTTGGCTCGAATTCTTTCAATATTGGGGTCATTTTGGGACTCACGGCTTTAATTTGCCCGGTCCCAGTGCACCATCAAATTATTCGGCTTGACGCCCCATTAGTTATCTTCGCGTCGCTGTTGATTTGGTTATTGATGTGGGATAGTGAATTGTCCCGGATCGAGGGTGGCGTTCTCTTCCTGGGATTAGTGGTTTATTTGATATGGAGTATTTTACAAGTTCGGCGCGACAGTGTCTCGGAAGACATGAATGACCAAACGGACTCGATTCCCAAGGTTTCAAAACATTGGGGTTGGGACGTTTTATTGATCGTCGCGGGACTTGCGGTATTGGTCGTCGGCTCCCGGTTGCTAGTTGACAACGCGACGATATTGGCAAAAAGTTGGGGTGTCAGCGAGGCGGTAATTGGTTTGACGATTGTTGCGGCGGGCACCAGCATGCCTGAGTTGGCGACATCAGTCGTGGCCGCCCTTCGTCGCGAACCCGATATTGCCATTGGTAATATTGTTGGTTCCAACTTGTTTAATATTTTGGGCATACTTGGATTGTCAGGACTGGTTTTACCACTTTCAGCACCGAACATTTCTGTCGTTGATTATGCCGTGATGATTGCGTTTGCGGTGCTGTTGTGGCCGTTGTTATATACTGGCAAAGTCCTACATCGGGTCGAAGGAGTACTTTTGTTGGCAGTATACGGTGGTTATTTGTGGTGGTTGTGGCCCAAAGCTTAGTGTTACGCTCCCATTTGCGACGCGGATATTTAGGCATAAGATGTGTTTAGGGGTTGGTTAGAGCAAGGATTGAACCGATCTCGATTTACAATTATGCAGTAGGAGAGTTGGTCATGATTTCCCCTGGTTTCTCATCGATCCCTGACGCCGTCGAGCAAATTCGCCGTGGCGGTGTCGTGATTGTGATGGATGACGAAGATCGCGAGAACGAAGGCGACTTTGTTTGTGCGGCCGAATTGGCGACTCCTGAATCGATCAATTTGTTGCTGAGCGGCCGGGGTGACTTTTGCATGCCGATTTTGTCAGAGTTAGCCAATCGATTGCAAGTCGTACCGCTGGTAGAAAACAATACAACTCGGTTAGAAACAGCTTTTTTGACTCCCATCGACCATGTGTCTGCAAAAACGGGAATAACAGCCGCCGAGCGAGCGCATTGCGTCAGGGAAATTGCCAATCCCAACAGCAAGGCCAGCGATTTCGTGCGGCCAGGCCATGTCCATTTGTTGCTTGCCCGCGAGGGCGGCGTTCTGCGCCGGGCTGGGCATACCGAAGCGGCGGTCGACCTGGCTCGGATGGCCGGTTTGCAGCCTGCGGGGTGTATATGCGAAGTGCTCGATCACGACGGGGGTCGGGCGACTCGCGATCGATTATTTGAGATTGCTCGCGAACACCAACTACCAATCATTACAATCGAAGATTTAATCGCCTATCGACGAGTTCATGAAAAATTAGTTTCGCAGATTGCTTCGGCAAATCTGCCGACACGCTGGGGAAATTTCCGAGTAATTGCTTATGACGTCAAATTCGAACATCAACAACCAATCGCCATCGTGATGGGTCAACCGGACAAGTGCGAGATACCGCCGTTGGTCCGGATGCACAGCAGTTGTTTCACCGGGGATTTACTTGACTCGCTTCGCTGCGATTGCGGCGATCAATTGCATTTGGCCATGGAAATGATTGCTCGCAATCAACATGGTGTTTTGGTATACCTGCCCCAAGAAGGCCGAGGGATTGGTTTGGTCGAAAAAATAAAAGCCTACGCGTTGCAGGATCAAGGATTAGATACCGTCGATGCCAATTTGGCATTGGGATTCCAAGCGGACATGCGAGATTACGGCGTTGGAATTCAAATCTTAAAGGATTTGGGACTTAACCAAATCCGATTGCTGACCAATAACCCCAAGAAAACGGAAGCTTTCAATTTGAGAGGATTTGGTCTGGAAGTGGTAGATCAAGTTCCGATTTTGCCCCCGATGAACGAACACAACGCCACTTACTTAGCGACAAAACGCGATCGTTTGGGTCACAAGTTACCTCAAAATTGATCGCCACTTGATTGAACTTGTTGACCGCGTGTAGATTATCAGCCAGTTGTTAAAGCAATTGAAAAATGAATGGAGAGGACGAATTCATGGGGCGGCCAGTTACGTTGTTTACGGGTCAATGGGCAGATTTGCCAGTTGCAAAGATGGTTGATTTGGCCAAGTCATTTGGTTACGACGGACTGGAACTCGCGTGTTGGGGCGATCATTTCGATGTGCAAGCGGCACTTCAGAATGCGAACTATTGTACGAATCGTCGGAAATTACTATCGGAACGTGGGCTCGATTGCTGGTCGATCAGCACACATTTAGTTGGCCAAGCGGTTTGTGATTTAATTGACGCGAGACATCAGTCGATTTTGCCACCTCACGTCTGGGGAGATGGCAACCCCAGCGGTGTTAACGCTCGTGCAGCAGAGGAAGTCAAAAACACAGCGCGGGCCGCTCAAAAATTTGGTGTTTCCGTTGTCAACGGATTTACCGGATCGAGCATTTGGCATTTTAATTACTCGTTTCCGCCCGTAACCAACGCCATGATCGATGCGGGGTTCCAACAATTTGCCGATCGCTGGAATCCTATCTTGGACGTGTTTGGTAAGTGTGGCGTCAAGTTTGCGTTGGAAGTTCACCCTACCGAAATTGCTTTTGATATTTATACGGCAGAACGCGCTTTGGAGGCGATCAATCACCGACCGGAATTTGGATTCAACTTTGACCCCAGTCACTTGCATTGGCAAGGAGTTGATCCCGTTGAGTTCATCCGACGATTCCCCGATCGAATTTACCACGTTCATATTAAAGATGCGATTCGCACATTGGATGGTCGCAGCGGGATACTCGCCAGCCACCTCAATTTTGGTGATTCTCGTCGAGGCTGGGATTTCCGTTCGCCGGGCCGCGGGGAAATTAATTTCGAAGAAATCATTCGCGCTCTGAATGTGATCAATTATCAAGGGCCGCTGTCGATTGAATGGGAAGACTGCGGTATGGATCGCGAGTTTGGTGCCAAAGAAGCTTGCAGTTTTACTCGTCGACTGGATTTTTCGCCTAGCGGCCGCGCCTTTGACGCCGCATTCGAAAAATCCTAATCGCAAAAGGCGTTAACGTTTATGTCGGATGGAGTCCGAATTCGCAAGGATGTTCCCAGCGGCACGATTATTTTGGATCGGCCACAGGTTCGCAATGCGCTCAATTTGAGATCGCTCGCCGATTTGCAACAAGCTTTTGAAGATTTTCACGGCGAAAAAAAGGTGCGAGCCGTTATATTGACGAACCAAGGCAATTCGTTTTGCTCAGGCACTGATCTCAAAGAACTCAACGAAATGCATGCGCAGGCCGATGCGCTGGCCTTTTACCAAGAATACGTTGAGGCATTACAATCGTTGTTGGAGACCATGCTTCGATTTCCCAAGCCGATATTGGTGGCAATTAATGGGTGGTGTGTGGGTACCGGAATGGCATTGGCTTTGGCTTGCGATCACATGATCGCTTCGCCGGAATCGCAGTTTTGGTTGCCTGAACCCCGCCGCGGATTGTCGCCGTCGCTATCGGCGCCACTTTTGGCTTTTCGCCAAGGCACGGGTCTGGCAAACCGATTATTGTTGTCACCTGATCCGATTTCTGCTGAACTGACTGTTACTTGGGGAATCGTTGCGGAAATCGTCTCTGCGGATTTATTATGGGCCCGCAGCCATCAAATTGTTCAAAGTTGGTCGCAAGGAGCGCCACATTCGCTGATGTTAACGAAACAGATGTTGAATGACACAATTGGCGAGTCACTATTTACACAATTGGCAATAGGCGCATCGCAAATGGCGACCGCTCGAACCACTGATAACGCTCGAGAAGGCACGTTGGCTTTCTTAGAAAAACGGGCGGCACATTTCTTGTAGTCTATGAAAAATCTGTTGCAGTTCAAAATTCATTCACAGCCAAACGACACGACTTGCGGTCCAACGTGCCTGCAAGCCGTTTACTCGTTTCTTGGTGACGAACTGCCGCTAGAGCAAGTGATTGCCGAAACTCCGTCATTGGAAGAAGGCGGCACCCTGGCCGTAATGTTGGGTTGCCACGCGCTGCGACGAGGTTATGAAGCCACCATTTACACGTATAACCTAAAGGTCTTTGATCCCACTTGGTTTTACGGTAGTTCGAACCTCTACGATGGGAAACATCTCGAACAACCGGGCCAGCCAAAGCCTCAGCCTCATCCCATCGTTCGACGACGTCCCGGGGTTTATCAAAATTCGGTCGAAGATCAATTATCGCAAACCGCTCCATCCCATGTCGACCTCGTCGAACGATTACATGCACAGACCTTAGTCAAAGACAGCATGAAATTGCAATTGGCCTGTCGCGCCTATGCAGACTTTATTAAACTCGGCGGCGCAGTGAAAATGCACGACCTCAATGCCGGGCTCATTCAACATTATTTAGATCGCAAGATTCCTATTCTCACGGGATTAAGTTCAACGTACTTGTATCGTTGCGAACGTGAAATTGGGAAGACTTGCAAACCTGATGATATCCGTGGTGTCCCCACGGGACATTTTGTTGTTTTGTGTGGTTTTAACCAACAACGGGGAACCGTCCAAGTCGCCGACCCTTGGCTGGCAAATCCTTTGGGGGATGAGAACTACTATGATGTCCACGTCGAGCGATTAATTTGCTCGATTATGTTGGGCGTAATTACGTATGATGCAAACCTGTTGATCATTCAACCTCGGCGAGACTGACCCTCCATGTCGATTTTGATTGTTACGAATAATCTCAAAGACTGGCCTGCGCAAGTAGAAAATGCTCGCGTCGTCGACGCGCGTTCTTATTTGACAGATCCAGCATTTAGCGAAATGCGCGGCGTGAAGGTTTTTAATCTTTGTCGCAGTTATCGTTATCAAACAACCGGCTATTATGTGTCGTTGTTGGCGGAAGCCCGCGGACACCGGCCATTGCCTAGTGTGGCCACTGTGCGGGATCTCAAAACCACCGCTATTGTGCGTATGGTTTCTGACGAACTGGACGAATTAATTCAAACGAGTCTGAATAAAATCAAGTCAGACAAGTTTTCATTGAGCATTTATTTTGGCAAGAACCTGGCGCATCGCTATGATCGTCTGGCCCTCAATTTGTTCAATCAATTCCAGTCCCCGCTATTGCGGGCGGATTTTGCTCGCCTGGAAACTGGCTGGCAATTGCGAAAAGTTTCATCTATATCGGCCAATGATGTTCCGGAAAGTCACTGGGCATTTGTAATCAAAGCCGCCAAATTGCACTTTCAACGGCGCACCAACGGCGCTCGCCGCGCTTCGCGGACTCGTTATGACTTGGCGATTTTACATAACCCCAACGACCCCCAACCGCCCTCGAATGCCAAGGCGCTCCAAAAGTTTGAAAAGGCCGCCAATGTTGTGGGACTGTCGGCCGAGTTCATCACACGAGATGACTATGGACGCCTCAACGAGTTTGACGCATTGTTCATTCGCGATACAACTTTTATCAACAATTACACCTATAGTTTTTCGCGCCGCGCCTTTCGGGAAGGACTTGTTGTAATCGACGATCCGCAGTCAATCGTTCGCTGTACGAACAAAGTATATCTTGCGGAATTGCTAGGCCGCCATAAGATCCCGATCCCAAAAACGATCGTCGCACACAAAGATAACATCGAATGTTTGGGAGAGCAGTTAGGGTTTCCTCTGGTTCTTAAAAAGCCCGATAGCGCATTCTCCAAAGGGGTGGTCAAAGTGGCCACACCCGCCGAACTCGATCATCAACTCGAAGAATTGCTGGAAGACTCCGATTTAGTGGTGGCGCAAGAGTTCTTGCCAACCACTTTTGACTGGCGAATTGGAATTCTGGACGGGCAACCCCTGTATGTCTGCAAATACTATATGGCCGAAGGACATTGGCAGATCATCAATCATGCAAACCAAGGCGACGACCGTTATGGTCGCTTTGAAACACTGCCGATTGAGGTTGCCCCCCGAAAAGCTTTGCAGACGGCACTCAAAGCGGCCAATCTAATCGGTGATGGTTTATACGGTGTCGATGTCAAGGAATCTCAAGGAAAATTTTATGTAATTGAGGTCAATGACAATCCGAATATCGATGCCGGGTTCGAAGACGCCATCATGAAAGACGAATTATATTTACGCATCATGAGCGTTTTTATGCGACGCATCGAGCAGAGAAAGGCTGCTTACTACTAATTAATACAAACTTTATGAGCAAACCGTTCTCGCTGTTCGAGGTCTTCGGGGTCGAATTAGAATACATGATCGTCGACGCGAACAGCCTAAGTGTACGGCCAATTTGCGACCTCCTGCTCCAAAAAATGGCTGGAAAAATTGTCGGCGATATCAAACGCGACGATATCGGCTGGTCCAATGAATTGGCGTTGCATGTCGTGGAACTCAAAACAAATGAACCCGCGCGGTCATTGCAGGGACTCGCCAATCGATTCCAAAGTGAAGTTCAAGTAATCAACGATCAATTACAAGAACTAAACGCAAAGCTAATGCCCACGGCCATGCATCCATGGATGAATCCCGATCGCGAAATGCAGTTATGGCCGCATGAATACAACCAAGTTTACGAAGCCTTCAATCGAATATTTGATTGCCGCGGTCACGGTTGGTCAAACTTACAAAGCATCCACCTAAATCTGCCCTTTGCAGACGATCGGCAATTCGGTCAATTGCACGCGGCAATTCGGTTGATTCTGCCCTTGTTGCCGGCACTGGCGGCAAGTTCTCCGCTTGTCGATCGACGACTCACAGGAATTGCCGATAATCGACTCAACTTTTACCGAGACAATTCCGCCAAAGTCCGTTCGCTGACCGCGCGCGTCATTCCGGAACCGGCATTTTCGCGCAGCGAATACGATCGGCAAATATTTCAAACCATCTATCGCGATATTGCACCGTACGATCCTGACGGTGTGCTGCAAAATGAATGGCTTAATGCGCGCGGTGCCATCGCTCGGTTCGACCGCAATGCGATCGAAATTCGTGTGCTGGACATCCAAGAATGCCCAGCTGCCGATTTGGCTATTTGTGAATTGATCGTCGCTTGTTTGCGAGCCGTCGTTGATCAACGTTGGACTCCCACGGCAGAACAACAATCACTGGCGGTGGATCCGTTAGCGGATTTATTCCTCGCCACCATGCGCGATGCCGAAAACGCTCTGATTGCCGACGAGCATTTTCTGAAACAGTGGGGTTGGTGCCAAGGGCCAACCACGGCTGGTCAAGTCTGGCGACATCTAGTTGATTCGCTAAGTTTCAAGTCCCCGGCAATCGATCGAATCCTAAATCAAGGCACTCTCTCCAGCCGCATTTCCCAAGCAATTTCCGGTGGCCTGACAATGGAAATCGTGTACGGCCAACTTTGTGATTGCCTAGCACACGGCCGACCGTTTTGAGAGGGCAGGCAAGATACGATGGCACGTCACGTTCAACGCCTTCGGCAACCGAGTAAAAATTGGCAGTGTATCATTTCCGCAGAACACGCCTCTAAAGCCATTCCTCAGGCCTGGAAACATTTGTTTCGCGGCAAATCCGCGGTTCTTGAAAGCCACCGCGGTTGGGATCCCGGTACGGCGCAACTGGCTAATGCATTCCAGAAACAATTGCAGCTACCGGTCATCTCAGCTTCTTGGTCGCGACTTCTTGTTGAACTCAACCGATCGTCTCGGCATCCCAAACTGTTTTCTGAATTTACTTGTCGTTTAACCTCTGATTCAAAAGGCGACCTATTGCAATGTTTTTATCATCCCCATCGACAATCCGTGCAAACTCAAATAGCCCATCAGATTGAGCGCGGCCATCCGGTCATTCATTTGGCGTTGCATTCGTTTACACCAATTCTCAATGGGATGACTCGTCGAGCTGACATCGGATTGCTGTTTGATCCGCGTCGCGACTGTGAGCGGCAGTTTTGTCGACAGTGGCAAACGTTACTGAAACAATGCCAACCAACTTGGACAATTCGTCGTAATTATCCCTATCTCGGAATCTCAGACGGGTTTACGACGGCTCTGCGGCGACAATTCGCGGCAGATCAATATGTTGGCGTCGAGTTGGAAGTAAATCAAAAGTGGTTTTCAAAGGGTGCTGATACTAAGTTGTTAATTCGCACCGTGGTCGAGACGTTTTCTGAGATGTTGCAGCAATTTTCCCGAAGTTCAGAAACTTAATTGTCCTGCTCGAGTCGCAGCCTTTCGAGGCAACACATGCGAGCAAAAAAGCCTCATTTCCATCGGTCGCAATCGCAAAATCGAAAAAGCTATATAGATCATTAATCTGCGCTGGTTCGTTGTGCTTTCGATTCTTCACAGCGCTCGATTGCGGTTGCCGGCGGAGTTATGGTAAACTTAGGCTAATAAAGCACTAGGTATCACCTAGAAATATTGTGATTCTTATTCAAACGTACCGCTTTATTGTTGGCGGACCGTCGAAAACTCAATTGCAAACATCATGTCTGATACTTTTACTGATGCCGAACTAGAAGCTTATATTGACGAGTCGCTCGACCCGCAACGCGCCGCCGAACTAGAGACACATCTAAAAACAAACCCCAAGTTGATTGACAAGTTAGCTTATATCAACGGTCGCCGTGACGCGGGCGTTCACACCTTGGGTGAGATTTGGCGTCGACATCAGATTGGCGTACCCTCGCGCGATATTCTGCGAGATTATTTGGCGGATCGATTGCCACCTGGGGCTCGCGACTATGTCCAGTTCCGCATCGAAATCCTCAAATGCCGTTTTACGGTGGCACATTTAGCGGACCTTCGTCGCCAACAATCGTCGGAAAACCAACCCGACGCCAACCAACGTCGTTCGAAGATTTTCGAGTCCGGCGAAAAGTTATTGGCCAAACGAAAAAAGAAAAGTACTTAATTTGGCCGTCAATTGTCCGTCAATTGGTCGTACTACACGAATCGGCCATTAGCACAAAGAAGCCCCTTCGTGAGTTGGACTTGAACAACTCTTGTCTTCTGATCGAGATCTTGGAAGAATCTCAGGTACCGGAGAAATAATTGAGGATGGCGATCTCCGTGATGTCGCGATTAAATACGAGCGGACGTTCGTGATAATTGCAGAAATCACGCGCTTGATTTAACAGATCGTCGACATGACAGAAACGATAGGGTCGGTTAAATCGTTTGTAGTGATATTCGACTAAATAATCGACAATTCCCGGTTGGAACTCAAAGCCCAATTGTTGGCGACGAATGTCAAACAATTGGCGAAACTGTTGTTCGGTGGGGCCGTAGACTTCGATCTTATAAGGAATACGGCGCAAGAACGCTTCATCGCAAATTTTTTGTGGATCTAAGTTCGATGCGAAGATTAACAATTGTTCAAAGGGCAAGCGAATCTGGCGTCCGGTAGGCAAATTGACAAAGTCATGACCACTTTCCATCGGGACAATCCAGCGATTTAGTAATTCGCCGATCGCCATACGTTGGCGGCCAAAGTCATCGACAATTAAGCAGCCGCAGTTGCTTTTAACGTGAATTGGCGCTTCGATAATGTGCGAGTAAGGATTTAATGTGGCCTCGAGTTGGTGCATTTCCAATTCACCACCCACTGTAATTGCTGGTCGTTCGATTTTGACCCAACGCTGATCGGCCTGATTCTCATTGATCAAGCCACCGTTTTTGGTGTCCGTAATTTCTTTGTGAACCGTGGGGTCAAACACCCGGATCACCTCGCCGCCTACCGACAACGCGCGTGGAATCCAAACTTCGGGCGCCATCACTCGGATCACGCGGCGGGCGATCGATGACTTGCCATTACCCGACGGGCCAAACAATAGAATGCAACGCCCCGACCCGATGGCTTGCCCCAGTTGATTCGCCAACAATTTGGACATCACCAGATCGGAAAACGCCGCGCTGATTTCTTTATGCTTTGGTCGCAAATTCCGAATTGATTGTCGTGTGACCGATTGTTGATATTGCTCGATGGTGACCGGTGCCACGCCACAATAGGTGCTGCGTTGAGTCGACAATCGTGCATTGTCGGCACCTTTTGGAGTCAGTTCAAAGACAAAGTCATTTCCAGCGGCTGCTCCTTTGTGAGTTAACAACTGGTCCATTCGCAATGTCTGCAATACCGGCTCAACAAATGCAAACGGTAACCCTAACTGCTTGGCAATGTTGGTACCGGTTTGGTAACCGTGCAAAAAAAGGTAGCGTAGAATTAAGGGGAATAAGTCTTTTTGCTCGAGCCCCGTATCTTTCAGATTTCGCGGCATTTCGGGGATGAAACTGCAAGAGTTGGCCGATTCCATGGATGCGGGCGAGCCAGTATGAGCAAGTTCACCGAGGTTGTATTGGATGCTACTGATTTGCTGCTCTAAAGACATCATGTCCCCCGTTCAAATGACTTGCCCAAATCTGGTGAAGGCGTGGTGTGCATTTTCCGACGGCGAATTGCTCCGACCTCCGCTTGCGGAAAACAGGCCACCTCCAGCGTTATCGGCCGGCACGCGGCCGCGCATCGCGGCTGGGTTTTAGGAGTCCAATCCTAACGGTTTTACCCATCACTCGCGCGAAACTTTCGATACAACCGATAAATTCAGGTTGATTCATTGACTACTTATGGCCCCCCCATCTACCACCCAAAAAATTCAGTACGGACAAGACTCGTGTGAGCTACCTTTCCATGATTCCTAAGCCTGAAACTGGCTGGCGATCGCGATGAGTCCGTGCCGGCGCTAGGGATAAGTCCGCTTTTGCGGTCTTGGATTCAATTCCCCATACCATGAGAACCGCCGTAATATGATTCACGTTCGCCGTTTGACCAAAGTCTACAAAGAGCTCGCCGACGGTGATTTCACAGCGTTGGCCGGAATTAGTTTTGATGCCATGCCTGGCCAAATATTTGGTTTATTGGGTCCCAACGGCGCCGGTAAAACGACGGCACTACGAATTCTCAGTACTGTCCTCAAACCGACGTCCGGCACTGCCATCATTAACGGCCATGACTTGGTCGAGGACCCCGAAGCGGTCCGAAGGCAAATCGGATTTGTTTCGGTCAACACAGCGATCTACGATCGTTTAACGGCTTGGGAAATGGTCCGACTGTTTGGTCAATTAAACGGAATGACCGACGAATCCTTGACGTTACGAATGGAACATTTATTTGAACGATTCCAAATGAACAATCTCCGCAACACGTTGGGGAGTAAAATGTCGACGGGCATGAAACAAAAAGTTTCGATTGCCCGCGCCTTAATTCACGATCCTCCGGTTCTGGTGTTTGACGAAGCCACGTCTGGTCTAGATATCTTAGTCGCTCGCGAGGTGTTACGGACCATCGAACAATTGCGAGATATGGGCAAGTGCATCATCTATTCCTCGCACATTATGACCGAAGTCAAACGCTTATGTGATCGCATCGCGATTCTCAATCGGGGTCGAATCCTTGCCCAAGGAACTTTAGATCAGTTGATCGAACAAAGCGGACAGCACGACGTCGAAGAGTTATTTTATCAACATATCGCAGCCGATACCGCTGCAATTGCCTGCCCTTAGTCGCGGAAAGTTTGAACTTATGCAAGCGTTAAACTGGAATACGATCAAACTGCTGTTCGCGCGGGAACTCAAGGATCAATTGCGCGATCGCCGCACGTTGTTCACGGTGGTTGTGTTGCCATTGTTGATATATCCTTTGCTCGGCATTTCGCTCATCCAAATTACACAGTTTTTTCGTGAACATCCCACAAAAATCTGGATCGCTGGCCATCAAAATCTGCCTGCAGATTTTCCGTTGGTCACCGAGAATCGCATCGCGGATCGCTGGTTGAGCGAATCCGAACGAAAATTAATCGATGTTCAGTTATCCGCTGCTGAAGATGGCGATTATCAACGACTGGTGGAATTTATCCATTCGCAACCTGAGTTAAAAACAAACTCTGATTTGCTGCACCAGTTTATCCAACGTGAAATGGCCAAGCGTCAAGTCGATTTAGCATTGTTTTTTCCACAACCGATTGAAATCAAGCCCAGTCGATCGCAAACGTCAAATCGGATCGTTTCCGACGTAATAACGCCTGCCATAGCGGATTTACCAGCCGTTTACGTTTTCCAGAATTCGTCCAGCGACAAATCGGTCATTGCTGCCCAACGGGCCGACCGCTTGCTGCGACAATGGCGGGGCGTCATCGTCGAACAAGCACTCAACGAACACGGCGTGTCTCGATCGTTACTTCAATTAGTAAGAGTTAGTTCGGCCGACGTTTCGGGAAAATCCGAAAAACAAGCCGCGGCATGGGCAAAGACCATCCCGCTTATCATTATGATTTGGTGCTTGACCGGAGCATTTTATCCGGCGGTGGACCTGTGTGCCGGCGAAAAAGAACGCGGCACTTTTGAAACGCTGTTGAGCAGTCCGGCGAAACGTGCGGAAATTGCCTTAGGCAAACTATTTACCGTGATGACGTTCAGTGCTTCGACGGCTTTGCTGAATTTGATCAGTCTGGGATTTACATCGATGTTTGTAATCACGCGAATGGCGGCGGCCAGCCCCAATTCGGTTTTACCGATCGAAGGACCGCCGCCATTGTCCTGTCTAATTTGGATCGTCTTGGCCATTTTTCCCGCCGCCGCCTTGTTTAGTGCGGTTTCGTTGGCAGCGGCGGCGTTTGCCCGCAGCTCGAAAGAAGGACAGTACTATCTAGTGCCCTTGATCATGATATCGATGCCACTGATGATGCTGCCAATGTTACCAGCGGCCAAATTGGATTTGGGCACAAGCCTGATTCCCATAACCGGACTGATGTTGTTGCTGCGAGGCTTGATCGAAAGCGATCTCGCGTCCGTTGCTCAGTTTATCGGGCCGGTGATGGTAGTTACCCTAGCGGCAAGTTGGCTGGCGATCCGCTGGGTCGTTCATCAATTCAATAGCGAAACGATCTTGTTCCGCGCCAGTGAGAGATTTTCAATTGGAATGTGGATCCGCCAAGTGATCCGGGAACGCGATGATCGCCCTTGGCTAGGTCATGCAGCACTATGCGTCATGATTATTCTCGTCGTCAAGTTCTTTGTCGGATTTTCTACCGGAGTGCCACACAGTTTTGCTGAATTAGCCAAACAAACCATCGTTGTCTTGATCGCCACGGTAGCGATGCCCGCCGTTTTAATGGCTATGATTTTGACGCGACGACCAGGGTTGTCGTTGCGATTATCCGGATGCCGCTGGTCGTTATTGGCGTTGGGCCCATTCCTGGCAATCTGCTTGCACCCTTTATTTATGCTGCTAAGTCGGGGAGTGATGCATCTTTATCCTCCCAGTTCGAGTCTGGTGGAGTCGCAGACGTGGATGACCAATATATTGGCAGACGCGCCTTCACTGTGGCTGATTGTGATTGTTTTGGCACTTGCTCCAGCCATCATCGAGGAATTGGCCTTTCGCGGTTTTATACTCAGCGGCATGCAACGACTGCGTAACGAATGGTGGGGGATTTTGGCAACCAGTCTGGCCTTTGGTGCAGCCCATGCAATTTTTCAACAATCGATTATCACTTTTGTGATCGGTATTGTCTTAGGTTTATTGGCCGTTCGCTCCGGTAGTTTGTGGCCATGTATTCTCTATCATTTCACGCACAACGCATTGTCAGTTTGTATGAGTCTGCCACAACGATGGGACCTGTCAACGGTTCATCCGCTGATATTCCGCTGGCATGCAAGTGGTCAAGTCGACTACTACCCAGGAGCAGTTGCCATCTTGGGTGTCACCGGAATATTGTTGCTCGTTTGGTTAATTCGATTTGATCGTCAATCAACACCGGTTTGGAATGGAGTTCGCTGGGCGTCACTGGCATGGTGGCAAAGTCGTGTTGCCGAAGTTCCAGCAACTGCTGCAGTAGGTCAACCTATCCCCAGGCAGACAATCCAAAAATAAATTATGGCAACGAGAGTGGTTCGCCGGTTTTAAGCGCCGATAAATACATCGGATACGGCAGGTCAGCTACAGTAGGTCAGCCTGTCCTCAGGCTGACAATCGACGACTAATTTCTGGCAACAAACACAAAGATTGCTTTCTATTCCGCCGCTGAGGACAGCGGTAACGTAGGTCAGCCTGTCCTCAGGCTGACGATCGACGACTCTTTACAGGCAACAAAAAAAGATTGCATACTATTCCGCCGCTGAGGACAGCGGACGGCTACAGTAACAGCGGACGGCTACAGTAGGTCAGCCGGTCCTCAGGCTGACAATCGACGACTAATTTCTGGCAACAAACACAAAGATTGCTTTCTATTCCGCCGCTGAGGACAGCGGTAACGTAGGTCAGCCTAGTATCTTGTATTAGCATCTTGTTTTTAGTGTTTGTCTCACTT
>JBGSMY010000348.1:0-13313 GCA_041739975.1 Pirellulaceae bacterium | reverse complement strand
GTTCCATACTTAAACCGTAAGAACCATAGCCATAGACATATCCGGGAGCCGAGCCGTCGGCTTGAACTTCGCGGTGGTGAACGACCGTCACTGGGACGGCTGTACCATCGCGGGCCGTGGCCCATAATCGCAAGCAGCGATAGTTGTCGCGATCAAAACCTCCGCCCAACGCTTGTTCTTTAAGTACTCGCGTTGATTTTTCCGCGAGATGATACTCCATCGTTCGGGGTGGGGTTGTGGGTGAGGTATATTCAAACCGCAGCCAATCGGTGCCAGTGATTTCAGTCGCTGCGAGCTGGGCCACATAAACGGGTTCATCAAACTCGACTTGATGATCGGGGCTTCCCGAGCGATCCCAAACCTGCAATCGCGTTTGCGATTGCCGCGTTTCCCCAGTCACTAACCAGCGATCAAACAACTCAAAATCCTCAAGCAAAGTCTCAGGTCGATGGGGAATAACCTCTTGCCATTGGTCGCGGCTCGTGGTATCCCCTCGACAGGACATCAATCGAAAATTCTCGGCTTGCCAATTCGTCAAGATGACAAATTCATCTCCCAGATGATCGATAGAATATTCATGGTCTCGAGTCCGAGGTTCAAAAACTTGCCATTGGCCCTCAGGTTGATCGGCTGGTAGAAAAAGTACTTCGCTACTAGTGGTTTGTTCAGCGATGATCAACAGAAATTTTTTCGAGCGCGTTTGATCGATCGTCAAATTAAATTCATCGTCACGTTCTTCATAAACCAATTGATCCTCGGCGGGATCAGTTCCCAAACGGTGCCGATAGACTTGATAAATGCGCAGCGTTTCTGGATCTTGTCGGCAATAAAACAGCGTTTGACCATCAGACGCCCAGATAACGTGCTCTGCCACGTTTTCAATTCGCTCATCGAGATCCAGGCCTGAATCTAAATCGCGAAACCAAATGGAATGGATACGACGGCCTTGAAAGTCCACCGAATACGCCAAGATTTTACCTTGCGGATTGACTTCCATGCTGGCCACATCGCAGTATGGTTTGCCTTGAGCTAATTGGTTAATATCGAGCAGAACGGTTGCATTATCCAACGCTTGTTCGTTGGCAGAAATGGGTTGGCGACACAGCAAAGGGTAGTCTTTGTCGGCCAACGTGCGAATGAAATACGCCCATCCGTTTTCTGGGTAAGGCACGGTGGAATCGGCCTGCGGAATTCGATCGCGAATTTCTTGAAACAGCTGAGTGCGAAGGAATTGTGTATCACTCATCATGGCGTCAGTGTATTCATTTTCAGCGTGCAAGTAGGCCAACAATTCCGGATCGTCGCGTTGGTTCATCCAATAATACGGGTCGTTACGTTCGACATTGTGTTCCGTCAATACATGCGGCCGTTGAGGTGCTACCGGCGGTTGCAGCATCGTCTGCCCTGAGATTACTCCACCGCAAGTAGTGGCCAACCAAACGACACCCAAGATCCACGGGTTAAAGGTCCAACGATGCGCGTTCATGGAGACTTTCAATAATTTTTTTTAAGTCGAAACGAAAACTTGATGCCGTTCAATGAATTATCCTTGGCAAGTTCTATTCGATAATGCGACCATGGAAGCCAACGATTTGAAACATTATAAAAATTTATTCCGAACCCGTATACATTGCTGCGGGTCTAGCCTGGCGATTCTCATCCCTTAAACAAACGCTGTGGGAAACTCTCTACCCCTTGTTGGGCATTTTGCACGCTTGCAGTTAAGATTCCCCAGGAAAGGGGGTTTGAACTACAATATAAAGAGCGTTTGAATTGAGAAAGCGTTGCGGCCGGATCCGCTGGTGCAATCCATTTTGCGGGAAATGGAGGTACGGCGAGGCCACGTGATAAATTCACGTCGTTAGCTTCCCTTGACGATTTTTTGCGAGCCCGTGAATCGCTCACATAATTTGTGGCAACATGGATCGATGTCATGGGGCCGCGCCTTGCCTTGGCCTAATCCAAACGACAAGACAACAATCGGAAAACAGAGACATTACTTAATAGCGAGTTGCGTGTGGGTAAGAAAACGAACAAATGGCTGGGATTGATTCTAGGATCAATTGCGGTCGTCATCGTGACAGCCGGCATTCTCGGTGGTTTGGCTTATTACAAATATCTTCAGATCCAAGAGGCTGCCAAACAGGGACCACCACCTGAGCTACCGACTCCGGTTGGAATTCAAGCCGTTGACTCAATCGTCTATCGCGCTCAAACCACGGCCGTCGGTACCGTTTTGGCGCCGCGTTCGATCACACTTAGTAACGAAATACCGGGAACGGTCAATCAAGTTTTATTTGAGCCAGGTGCGATCGTTGAAAAAGGGCAAACGTTGCTGACGCTCGATACCTCCGTTGAGAAAGCTCAGTTGGAGGCCGCAGAAGCTCGCGTGCAGTTCACCGAATCGACACTTAAACGTACACGTCAAATGGCCGCCACAAAAGCCGTCACGGAGACCGAACTGGAAGAGACGGAATCACAGTGGAAACAAGCCGAGGCGCAAGCGTCCGAATTGCGCGCTGTGATTGCTCGAAAAACAATCACGGCACCGTTTCGCGCTCGTTCGGGCCTAGCTGATACACACGCCGGTCAGTACTTACCGGCGGGCACAATGATCACCACACTTCAAAGTGTGGACGAGTACCTGTATGTGGACTTTATGATTCCTCAGACTATTGTTCGCTGGTTAGAAATCGGTCAACCCATCGGACTGGTCGTCGGTGACAATCAATATTCGGCTCAAGTTGAGGCGTTGGATGCCCAGGCCAATCGTTCGACTCGAAATGTTCGGGTTCGCGCTCGTTGGACAGATCCACCTAAAACAGCTGTTCCTGGTGACTCAGTACAAGTTGTCGTTACCTATGGTCCAGAAATTACATTTCCTGCCGTCCCGGCTGAATCCGTGAGGTACTCACCGCAAGGGACTTTCGTGTTTATTGCGGGCAAAGACCAACAAGGCCACTTAAGAGCCATGCAAACTCCGGTGGCAGTTGGCGCATCCCTGGGAAAACGAATCGGGATGGCATCAGGCGTCAAACCGGGTGAAGACGTGGTGGTCGAAGGCTCGTTCAAGATTCGCGATGGCGCGTTAATCGCTCCGGCAGAAATCGAAAAGTAAATCCCGTTTGTCTCTTATGAGTCATCGTCACCTGTTAACGAATTCAAACTCCTAAATTTTAGTTCCGCGAGCGCAAACGATCATGCAGTGGATTACGGACTTATTTATAAAAAAGCCAGTTTTGGCAGTCGTGGTTAACCTGACGATTGTCCTCGTGGGGTTGCAAGCGATTTATTCGTTGCCAATTCAGCAGTACCCGAAGCTGGAAAGTACATCGGTCGTTATCTCGACGTTTTACATCGGTGCTAGTGCTGAGACAGTGCGTGGCTTTCTGACCACGCCAATCGAGCAAGCCGTATCCAGTATTGCCGGCGTCGACTTTATTGAATCCAGTTCAACCGCTGGCATGAGCCAAATTACGATTCGACTCAAACTCAATCACGACAGCACGCAAGCGTTGGCAGAGGTTAATGCTCGGTTGCAACAAGTTCGGCGGCAATTGCCAACGGAATCCGAAGACCCCGTTATTGAATTGCAGCGAGCGGATCGACCTTATGCTTCGTTCTATATTTCGTTCACGTCAGACCGATTCGATCTGCCGGCATTGACGGACTACTTGCTGCGAACCATCCAACCTCAATTGGGAACTTTACCTGGCGTGCAACGTGTTGGCATCGAAGCGGGCCGCATGCCCGCGATGCGCATTTGGATGTCGCCTCAACAGATCAGCGAACTGAATTTAACACCAGGTGACGTCTTTAATGCCTTGCGCCGAAATAACTATGTGGCTGCCATTGGTCGCCTGAAAAACGATAACGTGCAAATTGATCTGTTAACCAATACGGACCTGCGTACGGTCGAAGAGTTTTCGGATTTGATTGTTGCGCAGCGCGATGGCGCGACGATTCGTCTGCGCGATGTGGCCAAAGTCGAAATGGGTTCGGAAGAGCCAATGGCTACAGCCATGTTTCGCGGTAAAGAAGCGATATATGTTTCGGTTTGGCCGCTTCCGGGTACCAATGAGATCGATGTAGCGCACCGTTTGCGGGCTGCGATTGAAAACTTACGCCCCAGTTTGCCCTCACATATCGACATGAATTTGGCTTTTGACGCTACCACATTCATGGAAGATGCAATTCATGAAATTGGCGAAACACTGACCGAAACCGTCGCAATCGTTGGCTTGGTAGTATTCCTATTCTTGGGATCACTGCGAACCGCAATTGTGCCTTTGGTAGCAATGCCGGTGTCGTTAATTGGTGCAACCGTATTGATGTTGTTGTTAGGGTTTTCGTTGAACCTGTTGACCATTTTGGCAATTGTCTTGGCGGTGGGATTGGTCGTGGATGATGCCATTGTCGTCGTTGAAAACATCCAGCGACACGTTCAAGAGGGTAAAACGCGGATTCAAGCTGCGCTCATTGGTGCCCGCGAGTTGCTGGGGCCAATTGTCGCCATGACTATTACCTTGGCCGTGGTTTATACGCCGATCGGATTCCAAGGCGGGTTGACCGGTATGTTGTTTCGCGAGTTTGCCTTTACCTTAGCCGCTGCCGTGTTGGTCAGTGGCATCGTCGCGATAACATTATCGCCAGTGATGAGTGCCTATATGATCCATCCCTCGGGAGAGGAGGGATTTTTGACTCGTTTTGTGAATTATCTTTTTGAGTTTGTGCGGCGCGGATATTCTTATCTGTTGACCGCAGCCATCTCGCTGCGCTGGTCAATCGCGGCGGTTACGATCATCATTGCATTCGCGGCCGCGCCATTGTACTGGTTTAGCGGCAAAGAGTTGGCTCCAGTTGAAGACCAAAGCGCCATTGCCGTGGTATTGCAGTCGCCCCCTAACGCCACTTTAGAATCAACGACACGTTGGACGAAGCGTCTGGCCGGAGACTTAGAAAAAATGCCGGAATCTCGTTACATGTGGGCTCTGGTAACATCGGGAGGTGGGTTCGGGGGTGTCATTACCAAACCGTTCGACGAACGCAATCGATCGACGATGGAAATGCAAGGTGACGTTTTTGAAATCGTTTCCCAAATCCCTGGTATCAATCCATTCCCGATGTTGATTCCGCCGCTACCAGGTGCCGGCCAATACGACGTTGAGTTGATTATCAAGTCTGATATGCCGGCCGACCAATTAGCACCAGCGATCGATCAGATCGTACAACGCTGCACGCAGGCTGGCATGTTTTTGTTTGTCGATACCGATTTGAAACTTGATCTGCCGTTGGCCCGCGTGGATGTCGATCGCGCCAAAGTGGCGGACTTGGGAATGGACTTAGCTTCGATTGCTCAGGAATTAGGCGTATTGCTGGGTGGGGGTTATGTCAATCGTTTCAATTTCTTCAATCGCAGTTATCAAGTAATCCCGCAAATTTCGGAAGCCGACCGCAATTCGATTGGGTCATTGATGGACTTAAAAATTCGCGCCCCCAGTGGAGATTTAATTCCTGTTTCAAGTTTTGCCAGTATCAAAGCCGAAACCGCCCCCCGTACTTTGGCTCGATTCCAACAACAGGCGGCTTGGCGAGTGTTTGCTGGCGTCTACCCAGGTGTCACCAAAGAAATGGGTTTAAATACATTGGAAAGAATCGCGCGAGACGTATTGGGACCTCAAGTCCCTTTGGATTATGGGGGCGAGTCACGACAACTTCGCCAAGAAGGTTCTGCACTCGCCGTCAGTTTAGGTTTTGCATTGATCATGATCTATTTGGTGCTGTCGGCCCAATTTCAATCGTTCCGCGATCCATTGATCGTGTTACTCGGCTCGGTACCTCTGGCCATATCTGGCGCTCTAATGCTGACATTTTTAGGCTGGACTACGATCAATATATATTCCCAAGTTGGTTTGATTACGCTCGTTGGTTTGGTTGCTAAAAATGGCATTTTAATTGTCGAATTCGCCAATAGTTTACAAGAATCCGGGATGCAAAAATACGCCGCTATTTATACGGCGGCGCAGACTCGATTGCGTCCTGTTTTGATGACTTCAGCCGCGACGGTATTCGGGCACTTTCCCTTGGTGTTGGTTGAAGGCCCTGGCGCCGAGGCTCGCAATAGCATCGGGATCGTGCTCGTCGCTGGCATGGCTATCGGAACCATATTTACGTTGTTTGTGGTGCCGGCGTTGTACATGTTGTTGGCCGCGACCCACCATCACGAAACGTCTGAGATTGTCGAGACCGTGAATCCGCAACATTAGATCGATCGAAGCCGGAACGATGGAGCACGCGGTTGTCAAACCAGTTCAATTTGAGATAATGTGAACATGCATCGCAATCGAACTGCGTAACAATCAAACAACAAGGCGAATTCAAATGGAAATTCAATCTGCATCGCAATTGCAGCAACGAGCCTGCAAACCTTGCGAAGGCGGCGTCGAACCTTGTCCGCTGGATCAAGCCCGCACTCAATTGCAGCAAATCCCCGGTTGGGAGTTAACTCACAATGGTCAACGAATTCGCAAACAATGGCGAGTGAAGAACTTTCTACAGGGCTTGGCGTTTTTTGAAGAGGTCGGCAAAGTCGCCGAGGAAGACGCCCACCATCCCGATCTCCACCTAGAAAATTATCGCGACGTTGCTATTGAACTCTGGACTCATGCCATCGGCGGACTCAGCGAAAATGATTTTATTTTGGCTGCAAAAATCGACCTCATCGCCCAGCGGATGTTGGCAAAGTAAAACCGCCTTTTTCCCGTTATCGTCGTTCCGGTTATCGTCGTTCCGATTATCGTCAAGTTCTTATCGGATTGAATCCTTAAAACTTTCAAAAACTTGACGCAAACTATTGGTGGTTATCCAAGAATTTTAGTGGCTGGCTGGGGACGATCTTCACGTTTCTCTAGTCGATTGACTACGATTGAGGAGGCTTCCCGATCCACTCTGTGTGACCCTCGCGACAGTGCGTGTTGAGTCGAATTCAATCTTGCCGGCAATTCCTTGCAACCAGTCTGACGCCCGCCCGAATCCGTCGTTCGTGCTTTTCGTTTTTTTCGTGGTTCAATCTTTTTTTACCGCTAAATTCCTCGAACAGCCCTATTGGTAACTACCCGCTGGCAGCGAGTCGTGCGCATACTGCCGCAATTGTTTTTGCAGTTTGGGCGCTAATTTGACTTGCTTGAGGTCGGGAAGCTCGAGTGGCGATTTTTGACTAATCGTTGCATACAACACACATGCCGTCAGGTATGCGCCGGCCGGAGACGAGTGATTGCCGTCTCCCGCGTGAAGCTCTAATTTTGGATCTTCGTGAATCGCTCGATACCAAGCTTGTCCGATCGGCGCAACACGTGCTGCCTGTTGCTCGGCGATGGAGCAATGCAATCGATAAGTCGTCATGCCTTCATCGCCACCGCGAACCTGCGCCCATTCGGGATACATAATGGGCAGTCCGCCTTGGTCTTTGACGCGTTTCACCCATTCGACGGCCGGAGCAATTGGGTATAGGTGAGCGTATTTGCCGGATTGGCTATATTGTTGGGCTTGCAATACGACAACCTCCCAAGCCTGGCGCTGGAATTTTTCTTGCGTCGTCGGAAAGGTCAAATGTTGGTCGAGAAACGGTCCCGCTGAAACCTCGACCTTAATATCTTGCCCTAACCCACCGGCCTCTAACATGGCTTTGACAATCTGTGGCAATCCATGATTCGAGGTGTGACTGTTGCCTATAAAAAAAATTGATTTGATGGGGTTGGGCGTTTTGAGTTCTGAGGGAAAGTGGCCACCAGTATATTCGATCGGAAGTTGACCTTCGGGTGTTTGTTCAGGCTGAGGTGCCACAAGCCCAGCGGCAATCGGCCGCTCGGTGTTATTGGGAAGTTGTTGTTGGCAGCCGCACGTTGACACCAGCCATAGGCAAATGATCGTAGCAAAGCCTTGATGGCACTGGCTCATCAACTTGTTTCCGCAGGTCGTCGATCCGAGAAATTTGCGGCCCACTTCATCGGATTTCAAATGAATCCCCACACCCAATCTCCTTTACGAATTCCCTTAGCACCCCAACCGATAGTGTACATGTTGTTGATTGGGAAAGCGAACTTGGCGACGGAAAATCACACGTCTAAAAATAATTGCGTGGGACAGGGCGTGCCCATTCACGTGGGTAGCAAAACCTGGAAAAATGGGTTAGGCTTGTAGCCAACCGCTGCGGGGTTGAGTCTCAATTTGGCATCGAAAGACCTGGGCAATTTTTGAAAGCCCCCTCGAAGAGTCATCGATCTTAAACTGATTCCGTCGGAGTTTGTAATCCCAAAATGATGCGTACAGAGTTCTCCCTATGCGGTTGCTGTTAATTGTCTTATTGCCTTTCCTGGGGGCTTGCTTGCCATTGTTATTGGCTCGGGCGGGTCGCAAAGTCTGCGCCATGGGCGCAGGGACATTTACACTACTGGCCTTCGCGCTGCTTTTGACACACTACGAAACAGTCGTCATTGACAACCAAGTTGTCGCAAATTCCTGGCAGTGGGTACCGCAACTGGGACTTAATTTCAGCTTGGCACTCGATGGATTAGGCTTTTTACTAATTGGATTGATTTTGGGCATCGGGTTGTTGGTAATTGTCTACGCCGCCCATTATTTATCGGCAGATGACTCGATGGGCGAGTTTTTGACTTATTTGTTGATCTTTCAAGGTGCCATGGTAGGGATAGCCTTGTCGAGCAACGTATTGCTCTTGTTGGTTTTTTGGGAATTGACGAGCCTTGCTTCGTTTTTTTTGATTGGATTTTGGAAGCACGATGCGGTGGCGCGACAGGGTGCACGGATGGCGTTGGTAGTAACTGGCGGCGGCGGACTCGCGCTAACGGGCGGTTTGATTCTACTGGGCCAAGTGGCGGGCTCTTATGAATTGCAATCGATTCTCGAACAGCGCGACCTGATTCAATCCTCGGTTTGGTATCCTGGTATCCTGGGTCTGATTGCTTTGGGGTGTTTCACAAAAAGCGCCCAGTTCCCGTTTCATTTCTGGCTTCCTCAGGCCATGGCCGCGCCCACTCCGATCTCGGCATATTTGCATTCGGCCACGATGGTCAAGGCCGGCGTATTTTTATTGGCTCGACTCTGGCCCATCCTTGCCGGCACGGAAAGTTGGTTCTATTTGGTCACCACGACCGGGGCAATCACTATGCTGGTCGGTGGAATAGTGGCGCTCTCCCGTACAGATCTTAAGTCTTTATTGGCCTATTCGACCGTTAGTCATTTAGGAATGATGACGATGCTGTTGGGATTGGGTACGACCACTGCCGTCGTGGCTGCCGTATTTCATTTGCTCAATCATGCGGTTTTCAAAGCGGCCCTGTTTATGAACGTCGGCACGATTGATCATGTGATGGGTACGCGCGATTTAAATCGTTTGCGTGGACTCGCTGCGCTCATGCCAGCCGCTGGATTGACGGCCTTGTTGGGGTTGGCGGCCAATGCAGGGTTGCCTCCACTCAATGGATATTTGTCCAAAGAAATGCTGTTAGAACAAACTTGGGCGACGCCCTACGTGAAAACGCCCAGCTTGTTAGGCCTTGTCGCTATATGCGCTGGCGCAATTTCGCTGGCCTACTCTTTGAAATTCTTCGTCAACGTTTATTGGGGTGCTGCCCCAACCATCGGCAAAACTTGGCACGCACCGGGTTGGGGCCTGACATTTCCAGCACTGACGTTAGCTCTACTAAGTCTGGCAATTGGGGTCTTCCCCGGAATTCTTGCCGAGACAATCGTTCGCTCGGCGGCCGGGGCGGCCACGATTGGCCAAAAAATCCCTTCGTTTCATCTGCAATTATGGCATGGATGGAATTTGGCTTTTCAGTCTTCACTCGCTGCAATTGCCTTGGGTACAGTTTTGTTTTTAGCGCTTCAGTGGCGACAGCCAACCAAAAAACAAGTTATGAAATCGGGGACACTTCCCGGTTTCGGAACAACAGCTTTTTGGAATTGGAGCCACGCCATGATTCGTTGGAGTCAGTCACTCACGGACCATCTGCAACATGGCATCTTAAGCGGGTATGTGTCAATCATGTTCGGGGCGCTGTTGACATTAGGCGCGATTGTGTTTTGGAATTCGCCGTTTGATTCAGGAACACGGCCCCTTCTTCCCGTTCAAGGCGTAGCTTGGTTGGTTATGTTACTTTTAACCGGAGCGTGTGTCGCGACATTGGTATTTCATCGCGAGCGTTTACTGAGTCTGATTTCCGCAAATGTAGTGGGATTAATCACTTGTATTGGTTTTATTTACCTTTCTGCTCCCGATTTAGCGTTAACACAAATTTCAGTAGAAGTCGTCACCCTGATTTTGTTGTTGCTGGCGATGTATTTCTTTCCCAAAGAGTCGCCCCGTGAGACTACGCGTTGGCGATTGCGGAGGGATATTGTCATTGCTGTTTCCGTTGGCTTGGCCATGGCCGGACTCACTTGGATGGTGGTCACTCGCGAATTTGATTCGCCATTGGCAAACTACTTTGTCGAGCAATCAAAACCGGCAGGAGGAGGCGCCAATGTCGTCAACGTAATCTTGGTTGACTTTCGTGGTTTCGACACATTCAACGAAATCGCGGTGCTCGCCATCGCCGCTCTGGCTATTTATGGATTGCTAGATGGCGCGATGCATGGACCGGCAGCGGGTCGATTGAATCAGTGGAAATCAGAGCGCCCTCAAACGCCACAAAAGCATCCAACGTTGTTGATGTCAGCAACTCGCGTCATGTTGCCGTTGGCGTTATTGGTGGGAGCATTCATGTTCTTACGCGGCCACAACCATCCCGGTGGAGGCTTTGTGGCAGGACTCGTTATTACAATTGCAATTATCATGCAGTACATGGTTAACGGATATCAATGGGCGGCCGATCGAATTACGATCGACTATCACGGCTGGATCGGTACTGGACTTTTAATTGCGGCGGCCACTGGGGTTGCGGCAATGGTGATGGACTACCCCTTTTTGACAAATGCCCATGAAAAATTTGAATTACCCGGATTGGGAAAACTAGAATTGTCCAGCGCATTGGCTTTTGATGCCGGCGTTTTGTTAACGGTAGTCGGTGCCGTAATGTTGACGTTGGCAAATTTGTCGCGATTGGGTCGTCGAGCGGAACAAGCCGCTCTGCGACTGGCCGCCGAACAGTTGGCTCGGCAACCGCAAATTCGTTCAGAATCGCAGGCAAACTCTACACATACGAATCCCAACCACAGCTCGCGTAATACCGACCAAGGGGGCCCCGAACCATGGAAGCTTTGATTGCCGCCAGTGTTGGCCTGATGACTGCAACCGGCGTATTTCTGGTACTGCGCGGTCGAACGTTTTCGGTAATTTTGGGTCTCATTATGTTAACCTATGCGGTAAATTTGTTTCTGTTTTCGATGGGTCGGCTGATTATCGACAAGCCGCCAGTGATCAGAACGGGCGAAACAGAATATACCGATCCGGTTCCTCAAGCGCTGGTATTGACTGCGATCGTGATCTCATTTGGGATGACCGCGTTGTTAGTGGTATTGTCGTTGCGATCGTTTTTAGAAAATAACCACGATTCCGTTGACGAGTTGTTATTGACGAGCGATGCGGAGGATTGCATATGAACCAGTGGATGATGATGCCGCTACTGATTCCAGCAATTGTCTCAGCGTTAATCGTGGTCACCGCGCGCTTTGACCAAGTCTTAGCACGAGTCTTCTGCATGGTTGCGACAATCTTGATGCTGGCTGTCGACATTAAATTAATGTCGCTGGCAGAGCAGGGGATTACGATTACTTATTCGTTGGGCAATTGGCCCCCCCCGATGGCCATTTCGTTGGCTCTCGATCGATTTACCGCATTAATGTTGGTGTTATCAGGTGTCATTGGTGTATTGATGTCGCTGGCGGCGATGGACGGCCAAGACAATCGGGGGCGCCATTTTCATTCGCTGTTGCTGCTTCAGTTGATGGGTGTTCATGGCGCGTTCATGACGCATGACCTGTTCAATTTGTTTGTATTTTTTGAAGTCATGCTGGGAGCCTCTTATGGATTGATGGTGTATGGCGGCGGCAAGCGACGATTGCAAGCGGGTATTCAATTTGTCGTGATAAACTTGTTAGGGTCCACGCTTTTTCTTGTCGCGGTAGGGTTAATCTACAGCGTGACAGGAGCACTGGACTTGTTAGATCTGCGAACCCGTTTAGGATCTCTAGCAACGGGAGATCGAGCAATCGCCAACGTAGGACTCGTACTACTGTTTGCTGTCTTTTCAATCAAGGCAGCCGTTGTGCCATTTCACTTTTGGCTGCCAACCGCCTATTCGAATACGGGTCCCATCGTTGCCGGACTATTTGCACTGTCGACCAAAGTCGGCATCTACGCAACGATCCGCGTGTTTTATAGCCTTATCGCTGGGCAAGAACATTTGTTTTCATCCTGGGTTACGGCTTGGCTGATGCCAGCAAGTTTGATTACGGTGACCCTGGGAATGATGGGCGTGCTGGGCTCCCGGACCTTAGGACAAATGGCCAGCTATGCTTCTTTGGCCTCAAGCGGCGCGATCATGATTTCAGTTGGCTTATTCAACGCCCCAGCAACCATCGCAGGAATATATTATTTAGTCCACTCGACTTTTGCAGGTGCACTTATTTTTTTGATCGTCGAAGTGGTGGCTCGATCCCGCCCTTCGCTGACTGACCGTCTCCGGGTTGGTCCAAAAATCCGTCAAGCAGGGTTTGTCGCCAGCTTGTTTGTCGTCGGTGGCATCGGTTTAGTCGGTTTGCCACCTCTGTCGGGATTTCTTGGCAAACTACTAATAATTCAAAATTCAGGTGGTGGGCAAGTTTCGATATGGGTCGGCGGCGTGTTACTGGTGACTTCACTTTTCGGAATGATGGGCTTTGCCCGCGCCGGCAGTACCTTGTTTTGGAAATCTTCCTCGCATCCGATCGATGGGCCCGTGCTGCATCGACGACCCGTTATATTGACGCTGACGGCAGCCGGCATTCTAGTCATGTTCATTATCGCTTTGACATTTTACACAGATCCAGTACTTAGGTATGTCGAACAACTCGTGCAGCAGCTTGGTCCTGAGGAGATTGCCAAACCATGAGTGAATCCCAGCACGCCACACGATGGCAAACCCGATGGTTACCCCATCCTCTGCTTTCACTTTTGCTGGCCACCTTGTGGCTGGCGCTAGTATCTCGAGTTGATGGCGGTAGTGTCGTGATGTCGATTGTTTTGGCGATCGCGATTCCGCGACTGACTCGAAGTATCTGGGACGACGCTCCTCGGATTGGCTCATGGGGTC
>JBGSMY010000338.1:0-5169 GCA_041739975.1 Pirellulaceae bacterium | reverse complement strand
GTGAACTCCACGTGGACCTCGTCGCCCTTTTCCTTTGAGGCGTATCTTTTTTCCCGATTCAATACCTTTGGGAATTTTCACTTCGATTGTTTCGGTTCGACCATCGGAGCCAGCAAAAACAAGCTGATGAGTGCCCCCCAGCACGGCCACGTTAAAGGGAACAGTGACCGTTTCCTGAATATCCAAATCGGGGGCTGGCTCTGGAGCAGGTTCACCACCCCGGCGACCGCCGCCACCGCCGCCCGCGAACCCACCGAAAAAACCCTCGAGCGGCGAGCCACGCCCTCTGCCGCCACCGCCACCCATTTGAGCGAACAGGTCGGACAAATCGAGCTCCATTCCGCCGGGGGGCATTTGACCGCCGGCAAATGGATTGCCCCCGCCGCCTAATTGTTCGAAATCAGCCCCAAACTTGTCGTATTTCTTGCGCTTTTCTTCGTCACCCAGCACGTCATAAGCTTGTTGAACTTGCTGAAAACGCTGTTTAACCCGGTCTTTATCTTTGGGATCGTCATGTAAATCGGGGTGGAATTTGCGAGCTAACTTACGATAAGCCTTATGAATTTCGTCTTGACTTGCTGTTTTAGCAACACCGAGAACATCGTAATAATTTTCAGCCATAGGATCGCAAAAAGTTAGGTTTTCGCACTATTGTAAAAGGCCATTGGAGACGGGGTCAAGCGACAGATGATAAATGCTTGAGGACCGACGGACGCTACGCAACGAATGAGCCGTTTCGTTCAGTTGTAAGCTTTATGACTGTTCCGTCAATGATTCTTGGCAGAATTAAACAACAAACTCTATTTGACTTAGGGGGGGCCACTCGAATATGATTAGAGGCGTAGAAGGCTCGGGGGCGACGCCTTACTCAAAATTAGGGGATAATTCCGAAAAACGCACCAAAATCTAACGATCTTCTGCATCGTTCGCCCCCAGCAAGTTCGAGTTTTTCCAGGCAAAAAATTCAGGTTGTCCGACCAGAACGATTGTGCTGATAGGGAAAGCTGGAGAAAATCGGAGTTTTTTTGGTAGCATCTTTTGAAATGCCAAAATACAATAGTGGCATAGGCAAATTTTCGGGGTAATTCTCGTCGGTACTCAATACCATCAAGATTCGTCCCTTTTTCAAATGCAAGATTCAGGCAAGGCACGGGATTGGCGTTCCGGAACGCTGTCGTCCCGTCAGAGTATTTTCGGAGTGGAGTTTTCGAATATGACCAATCGTAGCTCTTGGTGTCGCATGCTCTCCGCGATCGTTTTGATGGGAGCCGTTGTGACCATGGTGCATCCAACGCAGGTACGCGGTGAGAACCCTCACGGCAAAACCTCTCGGTTGGCGACCTTTGACAGCACAACGGGGGAAACCACGTTTGCTCTCAGTTTGCAAGCCCAACCCGATGGCAAACAAACACTGGCCAGCGACATATTAATTTATGTCGATACCTCCGCCAGCCAAACCGGCCCCTACAAAGATGACTCTATCCGCTTGGTTGAGACACTGCTAACACAGCTAAATGCGGAAGATCGCGTCAAGATCATGGCGGTCGACATCGACACCGTGGACCTGACTTCTGGGTTTGTCAGCCCCGACAATGTGGAGCTGATCAATGCACTGGGCAAACTTCGCGATCGAGTTCCACTAGGTTCAACCGACATGCTGTCGATGTTGCAAAGCATTGCCAGCCGATTTGAAACGCCTGAAGCAAATCGCAACCGCAGTGTGATCTATGTTGGCGACGGCATCAGTCGTGGTGGGTTGCTGACCGACAAGAAATTCTCAAAAGCCATCGACCAATTAACGCAAGAGCGCGTTTCATTGTCCGGATATTTGATCGGTCCTGAACGCGATGTTGAAACCCTGGCTGCAATTGCCAACCATTTGGGCGGCAACTTGTTTTTAGACGCCGACGAAGCCACGGCCATTGAAGTGGGTGCCGTTGGTTTGAACCAAACGGTTCACGGTCCGATTTTCTGGCCTAGTCAAGTAAATCTGCCGGAAGCCATTGCGGAAATCTATCCTAACAAATTCCTGCCAATTCGCGGCGATCGTGACACAATCATTCTTGGAAGCTTGGAAAAACGCAGCTCGTTTGACTTGACGCTTAACGGTCAATGGAATCGCGAAAACGCAGAAATCCATTTCCCAATCACCTGCGAAGAATCAAACGTCGAATTTTCATTCTTGCCCAAATTGATCGATGTTGCTCGCAAGAATGGCGGATTGACTTTGCCAACATTGGGTTCAGACGGTTTGCGAGAAATCGCTCGCGTTATGTCTTTGAGCTCACGAACGCTGTCGCAATTGGGCTCACAAGCTTTGTTGACCGGCGATATCGAAGGCGCCCAAATGTTAGCTCAAGAAGCAATTGCTCAAGATCCAGCTAATTCCGAAGCGGAGATTCTGGGTGATGCGGCCGGCAATGTAGCGTCAAACCCAGCGATACTTAGCTCGTTTGCCAAAATTCCAGCCGTGGGCGACACTGTTCGTAGTGAAGTTCAAGATCCAGCTGGCGGCAACTCAGTACCAAGTCAACAACAAGGCCAACAAACCAATCAACAGCAAGGTGGTTCAGGTCTGGTCCTGATCGACTCCAGTGCTCAAGATCAAGAAGTTCAAGATTTGATTCGAGCCAATGAAGGCGATTCTCAACGATTGGTTCGCTCGGAAGATGATCGTATCCAGATCATCGAACAGAAAACCAAAGCTCAAGTCCGATTTGAGATTACTCGCGCTCAACAAGAATTGCGAGACAATCCAGCCAGCGCAATCGATCGATTGAAATCGATGCTGGAGATATTAGACCAAACTGCAGACGTCGGTGCCGGTACACGGCAAGACTTACGCAGCAGGTTGGAATCGGCATTGGCAACTGCCCAACAACGCAAATTGGAATTCGACAACGAAATGGCAATGCGACAACGCAGCATTTCCGGTGAATTGGAACGCATGCGACGTTTGGAAGAATACGAACGAGACGAAGAAAAACTGTCGCGTTTGATTAACCGCTTCCAGTCGCTGATGAATGAAGACAACTACGAAGCGGCTGAAGAAGTTGCGTTTCAAGCCAAAGAGATTTCCGACGCAGTCGAATCAGAAGCGGCTTATTACACTGGCCGCTTGCACCGCAACTATCATATGCAAATCGAATTGCATCGTGAACGCGAAGTTGCCTGGTTGACATCAATCTATCAAGCCGATCGGGCAGCCATGCCGTTTTACGCAGATCCACCAATTGCGTTCCCCGATCCCGAAACATGGGCTCGCAAACGGGCACTGCGCGACAAATACAAAGATATTCGTTTGGCAGGTTCGGATAACGATGAGAAGATTTTGCGGATTCTCGATGAAACCGCTAAGTTGCCTCCATACGATCAAACGCCGTTTAGCGAAGTCATGGCAGATCTGCAAACCCAATACGGAATCAATGTTGTTTTGGACCAATCGGCAATCGACGTCGATCTAAACGAAAGCACGCCGATCGATTCAAATCTAACCGGCATTCGCTTAAAAAACATCCTGCGTTATATGCTGCGGAAATACGATTGCACGTTCATCGTTCGCGATGAAGCGTTGCAAATTATTTCTAATGACGTTGCTGGAACACCAGAGTTTTTTGTACGCAATGTGTACAACGTCGGTGATCTAGTTGCTCCTCGTCGCAACCAAGGTGGCGGCGGTCGCGGTGGCTTTGGCGGCGGTCAAGGTGGCGGTGGCTTTGGCGGCGGTCAAGGCGGTGGCGGCTTTGGCGGCGGCGGTGGCGGTTTGGGCGGTCAAGGTGGCGGCGGCGGTATCTTCTGCATTCAAGATACAGTTAGCACCGTTGTCAAAGAAACCAACAATGAACAACCTCAAAGTCTTCGTTTGGGAACAACACCAGCCGAATTGGCAAAGGCGTTTGAAACTCAATTCTTGGACCCCGCTCAAGTTCGTAAAGCGGTTCGTGGTTTTATGGAATCACAACAAATTGAAGGAACCATTGCGGTTCTTCAATCCGCAATTAAACACGATCAAGCTCAGCCTTGGATGTACGAAGCGTTGGTTTTAGCGATGCAAATTGGCAACAAACCCGCCAACGAAATTGAACGCGTTTTGATGTCCACACTTGATTGGACAGACAAACCAGTTGACGCCATGATCGTGGCAGACAACTTGGCCGCGAATGGAATGGCAATTCGCGCCATTCGAGTCTTGATGGATGTTGCGGAGGCTAATCCTGGTATTGCTGAGCCTTACGTGATGGGTCTCAAAGTGGCTCGCGCTGCTGAAAATGATGAAGGCCTACAATGGGCGGTTAAAGGCATCTTAAGCCAAGCTTGGCCAGAAAACCGACATATCGTTCGCGACGCCGTTTTATCGGCCGAGGGAATTCTTAAACGACTAGAAAAGGCGGGCCGCGTTGAAGAAGCCGCTGCGTTTAACACAGAGTTAAGCGACGCGTTGAAACGCGACTGCATTATCGAAGTCGCTTGGGCTGGTGATGCTGATTTGGATTTGTACGTCGAAGAACCAGGCGGTACCGTTTGTTCTCGCTTGAATCCTAAAACTTCATCCGGCGGTATTTTGATGGGTGACGAATTTGCCAACCCAGTTCAAACTAATGGCCAAACGACAGAATATTATGTTTTGCCAAAAGGCTTTTCGGGTGACTATCGCTTAATGGTCCGTCGAGTGACTGGTAAAGTTGCTGGAAACAAAGCAATTGTTACGATCCGTCAACATTTCCGGACTGAAAAAGAAGAATCGATTACGAAACAAATCGCAGTTGATGATAAGGGTGCATTGGTCCTGTTTACTTTGGCCGATGGTCGTCGTACCGACTCAGTTCTCGATCATCAAATTGCCACTTTGGCCCGTGATCAATTCAAAGCGAACCCTTTTGTTGCACAACAATTAGACGACAGCGAGTCGTTGTCGTCTTTGTCGGAATATTATGGCAATCGCGGTAACAATGGTTACTTTATGCCAGAAACATTGGCTCGCAATCAAGCGTCCTTTTTGAACAATCGCCAAGTTGGCTATCTGCCCGTGATTACACCGTTCTTCTTTGGTGGTGGTGGTTTTGTTAACCATGCCACAACCAGCGACCGGATGTATGTCATGGTAAGCTTTTCACCACAATTCACCCAGCTGCAAAACGTATTTACGTTTAACTTTGTCGGCGGCGCCGG
>JBGSMY010000333.1:0-5661 GCA_041739975.1 Pirellulaceae bacterium | reverse complement strand
GTTGCAATTGGATCGGCGAATGGCCACTGGAACCGCAGTATCTGGGCGAGATGACGTTGTCGGGCGGTTCCTTATCACCTCGCGTTTGCGCGAAGTGGAAAGAAATGTTTGGCGATGCCGGCTGGGGTGGATTGCCGCTGGAGGCCTTTCAAAAGTCAAAATCTTTTGCGGCAATTATCGGTGAGGACAATTCACTATCCGCGGGCTTGGAATTGTTTGTCGATTCCCAGTCACTGATCGAACCGAAGTTGCGTTGGCGAATCCCGATGTTTATTGGAGTTCAGTCTCCTAGCAGTAAAATTGGCGCCGCCTGGGCGATCTTGAAAAACAATTCCAAAGAATCCGTTGCCTTGTCGCGCCATCCGGACTGGTTGGTCGTCAGCAGTTCTAGAAACCTTGAAACGGCCGCCAATGCATTTGGCGCCAATGCTCGGACTGGCGATTGGGCACATTTGTCATTACCGGTTGCCGCCAAAGTGCAAAAGGCAGAAAGTAATCCGACCAAAACCGCTGACGCATTTGCCGATCTTAGCGATCTGCAACTGGCCCAGCCATTGGCGCTACAGTCTACAGCACCCCATTGGCAATCGAATGCTACCGCTCTGAGAGGACCGGGATATGCCAAAATGCATCAACAGGCGTCGACATTCCCTTGGCCGTGGTTAGTTGTGGGACTGTTGTTGCTGGTGTTGGTCGTGTCTTCGGGTTGGTGGGCCATCACAACTTGGACCTCTACTGCCAACGCCAATTCGGCAAGCCGAAACGCAACGTCGACGACCGATCGCCAGTTGACTGCGGCAAATCCCTCGGACACGCGGCAGGAGTCCACTACTGAATCGTCGGTGCCGACACAGGAAAATCTTGCGAACAACGGGCAAGCGAAACCGAGTGATGCCGAGACCCATACCGATAACACGGATCTTTTGAACAATTCGCCCCTTTCAAAAACGAACCCTCCCAACGCGTCTGGTGGGCCTCGTACGGCCGGACCCACGCTGGAAGAATTAGCCGCACGTCGCGCAGCGGAGGCGCAGCGGGCGATTGTGCAGTGGACTGGCCCAGAGGCAAGAATATTGGTCCAGGAAAACTTTGAGGCACTTGAATGTCCATTGATTCGTTTGTCATTGGACGAATCATCTCTCTATGGAATTAATTTTGGATTGTCAACAGTCGGTGATTACTTGCCTGCTGAACTTCAGCCGGGCTCTCCGCCGGGAGAAGTGCGATGGCGAGTTAACTGGACTGCACCGAGCGAGAATAGCGACATTCCACAGGCCGGCGAGTTGCAGATAATTGCCAAAAATGAAGCAGACAATAATTGGCAACTTTTGTTGAAATGGCCGGCAGAACTCAAGCCCGCAGCTGAATTGGTATTGCAGCAAGGAGCCTTGAGTTTGTGGCTCAAAGATAATCCAGAGATGACCACGCTGATTCCTTTCAGTACCGAGTCTCAGGGCGACGGATTTTCTTTGATTGATGCCATTCGCAAACCATTTGAATTTGCAATGGCTCTCGATCGAGGGACGCAAACAGATCAAAACTCGCCCCGATTGAAATTGGTGGCCGAAGCGGTTGACTACAACCAACTTAAAGCCGATCAGCCCGTTGTGGGCAAGGAGTTGTTAACAACCGACGAATTATGGGCGCCACCGCATTCGGCTCGCAATGGCACAAGCTTGTTTGTTTTAGACACATCACTGTGGACTTCCAAGACTTGGGGCGACCGAGTTAAGCAAACTCAAATTGAATTGGGGTGGGCCGTGAGCCTGAAAGAATTGCTTGAAGAATCGGTTGCACGCATCGAGGTTCGCATCAATGCGCCTCAGCCATTGGAGCAACCCCGACAATATCAATCATCTGTTTATGCCGTGATTTTTCTCCAGCCCGCAGGTGGCCCTATTCAATCGTTGATTCTTCAAAACCAGAGTCGTGAAACTCAATCGCTAAAAAAATCCGATTTCCAAAAAACGCTTGACGATCGATTGGCGAGTTGGTTGGCGGGGATTCTCGACTGCGGTTTATCGGCCGATGACATTCAGAAATCGAAAGTTCTCAATGAACGTACCGTTGGGCGAATGGCCGAAGACGAGCAAGCCAATCAAATTGCTCGCTCAATTTTTGCCGTGGAGATTTATAACGCAATCAATGAGTTCTTGCAGCAAGAAATCGCATTTCAGGTTTCCAAGTCGTTGACGCTCAAGGATCACCATGGATTTAAAGAATTGACCGTTCCGTTATTTAAGACGAAAATTGAGTCCAGCCAGGAATAAGCATGTCTGGAAAAATCGAAGTCGTTAAAGGAATTGGCTAGATCCATCGGTCCGCTTCTCGTATCGAATGTTCGGCAATCAGCAGCAAGGCATTCGGGTCGTATGGTTTGCATAAGAAGAATTTGCAACCAGCTTTACGAGCAGCGCGGACCACGTCCGTTTGTTCGGTACCGCTGACGATGACGACCGGAATGGCACTTGTTGCAGGGTCATCGGCCAACTCGGCACACAGGTCCAGACCGCTGGTGTCGGGTAATTCAATATCCAGTAGGATAAGGTCGGGTTGGAGTTGACGAGCGGTTTCTATGACATGACGACCCCGGTTGAGCGTCGTGACTGCAAAGTTCATTTCTTGCAATCGGTATTCTAGGATTTCCAGTTGGTAGGGGTCGTCTTCGACTAAGAGAATGCACCGTTGTCCGGCTGTTGGCAGCGGATCTGGTTGAGATTGTGTGTCAATTTCCGAGATATATCCGGGCATCGTTTCCCCCTAAATTGCTTTCCGTGGCGAGTTGGTCCGGGGAATCATTCCCGCTGATTGGGCAAAGTCCAACGATATCGACGGATTTTGGGCAAAATAGCTGGCTGTCACCGATACAATTTGTCAAAAGCGCAGGTTTTAACGATTGGCGTTTTGATCCAAAAAGATCAGTAATTGCCTTTTTGGCCTTTCGATAGATAATGGAGAGGCGGACTTAGTTCAATCCGTTTTAATGTAATTATTTATCGAGGATGCTGGGTATGCGGATGCGGCGGGGTAAATCGTTTCAGGGCTTTACGTTAATCGAATTATTGGTGGTGATAGCTATCATTGGCGTGTTGGTCGGAATGTTGCTGCCAGCGGTTCAGCAAGTTCGCGAGGCGGCACGACGGACGCAGTGTCTAAATAACTTGCGGCAAATGGGCTTGGCAATCATGAACCACGAAAGTGCGTTCAAGAAATACCCACCCGGATGGTCAACCAACGATCCGCTAGACCCGTTGGCCGATCCCGGTTGGGGTTGGGCCTACCATACGTTGCCCCAAGTCGAAGCCGTCAATGTGTTTGATCGCATTGAACGAGTCTTACCGATTCGACATGTGAATCATACATCGGTGGTTTCCACCGTGATTCCGATTTTTCTTTGCCCTTCGGAAACGGCTCCCGATTTGGTGAATCTGTCGGAAACGCCAGCCGATCCCCATGATCCGCCACCGCCGCCAAACGGCTTGCCCGAGTTATTAGTGGGCCGTAGTAGTTATTCGGGAGTCTACGGAAATACTGAAATCGAAGCCGCCCCGCTTAACGGCAATGGTGTATTTTTCGGAAATAGCAAGATCCAAATCCGCGATATCTTGGATGGCAACAGCAATACGATCATGATTGGCGAACGCCGAAATGACTATGGCAAGATCTCATGGGTCGGTATGGTCGGCGACGTCGATGAACCCTATGCACGTGTGGTTGGTGCTGCTGACCATCCACCGAATCACCGCGATGGCCACTTTGACGACTTCCGCAGTTATCACAACGTCGGTGCCAACTTTGTATTAGCCGACGGATCTTCGCGGATGATCACCAACACGGTAGACGAAGCGGTATTTCAAGCGATGGCTACCCGAGCTGGTGCGGAAATAAACCGAATCGAAGAATAACAGTTAGTTTACATAAGGCGAACGTCCTAAAAATCAGCGCCGTGACATAAATCATTTGATTTGTGTCACGAGCGTTTTTTTGTGGACGGTGTCAATGTTAGAGTCGCGATTGATCGGCCACTGTTTAGGGAATGTCCGCGATTCAACGATGGTTAAACGACATGTATATTTAGTCGTTTAAGGTACACATATTATTTTTCTCGCCAAATCAGCTCATTGGCCAATCCTAATTGCGATTGCCTCGCTCGAATATCATTTGCAAATCGTTTGGCGTCGGTGGGGTATCCTTTGGTTGGCTTCAAATCGGCAATCTGTGTTTGCCAGTAGTTGTTCCAGCATTCCATGATGACTTCACGCAAATACTTTGCCGTCATTGAAGCCAGTGCCGTGGGAATAAACGATTCGCCTTTGGCGCGAAAAGCGATTTCTATTGAACGGTCTAAGGCCTCCCAGTGGTAGCGACTAACCAGTTCTGACTGTTCGTGGCGGGTAAGACTGGAGGGGTTGAAAACGGACTGCAGCCAACCTCGATAGTCGTCTCGGCCACCATGTTTGTCGCAAACAATTTGCACCGTTTGGGCGGAAGTTTGGTTCAGCAGATTTTTTACCAGTTGCAGAGTAACGTAAGTTAACACGGCGCCTTTGCTGGTGAGTCGTTGGCACCAAGCATTAAAGGTTTGGGGGAACACCAAACAATACTGGATGTCGACAAGGGAAACGTCCGACTTTTGCAATTGTCGTTGCCAGCGCAGTGTCAGTTTTTCGACCAGATGGAGGTCAGCGGCAATCGGCAATGGAATTGAATCGGGTTGGAAATAAAAGCGTTCGTCGGTAAACGGTTTAGAAGACATAAGTGATGGATTTGTCGTCGTTGCAGTTGTGATCGAATCGGCAGAACTAAAATCCATCCGCAATTGGGCATGGCTTGACTGCGGGGTTGCTGGTGAGAATTCGCGGCTCCAGATTTGATTGAACGGCTGTTTCGCGAGCGATGAGCAGCCTCCGAGAGCAGCTAAACAATGATGTTCGAGAGGGGCCAACGATTGTTGGGGTTGGTGGATCTTTTTGGAATCGCAGATAACAAGTCCAGACGACTTGGGCGACGTAGAGACTAGCGGTGCCAGTGCAGCGGCTAAATCGCATTGGTCGAGACTTGGGATCTCCCACAAAGTGGCCGCCACCACCAGCGGGCCCAGGTTCGGGCCGTAACCGGCTTCGTCCGCACCGATCAAATATGCCATACGGTTATAACTTTCGAAAAATTAAAACTACACAAACCGTAATTATCACCGTAATGCTTGACAGTCGCCTCATTCTACTTTTTTTCCTTCAGATTGTCGTTGCTCTAATGGCTTGCCCATCGTCTCAGACGATTTGGCAAGTATTTTGTTGTCCCAAAAAATGCTTCAACACTGCTTCGACAGCGTGTGCGCTACCAAAAATTTGGCAGCGGCACGAGCCTCAAGGACAATCACCTTGGAAATAGCCAAATCTTTGCCCTCGCCAAAATACAGCGGGTCCATTTGATTCAAAACAGTCGGTTGCTGGGAATTGCGGGCAAGGATGAATTTAACACAATATGCACTTTCACGACGGTCACCCAAAACGGATCGGAGGAGCATTTGCCACCGTGGCCAAACCTCTTGAGCAACATGAAGCCCCTGCGAACTAAGTGCGTTGCAAAATAAACCCAAAAATTGTATTCCTTTTTTATTGCAATCACATCGTCCACGGCCCGCCACAAGAATTCTTGAGT
>JBGSMY010000254.1:0-29402 GCA_041739975.1 Pirellulaceae bacterium | reverse complement strand
AGCCACTCTTCGAAACGCAGGTCTCACCGCCATGCGACTGGAAGGGCACAAGGGCATCGCATCCACCATTAGAGACTTCTCAGCCAAGCCCTTGCTCTTATTTCAAATGTTACGCAAACTATAAAACTGATTTGCCCTGATTATGACGCGCCGCGACTTGCTTTCGCTATAATGTGCGACGCGGTGAATTGATAAATACGACTTGGCTGTAGTTGCGTCAGAACAGAATGCTTGCCGAGTTACCTTAAAAGATGTTTTTGGTTGGCTGGGTAATGATTCAATTTGAAAACGTGTGTATAGAAAGCCTAGGATATTGTGTACCCCAAGAAATTTGGACTTCAGCCGATGTGGAATCAAAACTTCAGCCGCTGTACGAACGCTTGAAATTACCCGCGGGTCGATTGGAATTGATGACAGGCATTGCCGCGCGACGATTCTGGCCACGAGATGCGCGACCTAGCCAATTAAGTGTGATCAGCTGCCAACAAGCGCTCGCTGCAGCCAACTGGTCTAGTTCTCGAGTCGGCGCGCTCATTCACGGGTCCGTTTGCCGAGACTTTCTCGAACCGGCCACCGCGTGCGCCGTTCACCATCACTTGCAACTTCCCAACAACGCCATGATCTATGATGTCTCTAACGCATGCTTAGGACTTCTCAATGGAATGTTGCAAGTTGCTCTGATGATTGAGGCCGGATGGATTGAATCCGGCCTAGTCGTCGGTTCGGAGGGCGGGCGACAATTGGTGGAAACCACCATCGAAGCTCTCAATCGCGATATGGGACTAACCCGGCAATCAATCAAAAACTCGGTCGCATCCTTGACCATCGGCTCAGCAAGTTGCGCGATTCTACTGACACATCGCCGGGTCAGTCGCTCGCTAACGGCACTCCGCGGTGGAGCATGTCGCGCCAACACCCAGTGGCATCAGTTGTGCATGAGCGATCACGATGGCGCAGCGACTTCATCTCAGCCCTTGATGTCGACCGATTCGCACGAATTAATGATTCAGGGCGTCGAAACCGGCCAAGCCACTTTTGGCGATTTCTTATCGGCCTGTGGCTGGGCGACTTCCGACATCACCAAAACGGTTTGCCACCAAGTTGGTGTCGCTCACCGCAAAATGATGTTGGATTCCTTGGGGTTACCTATCGATATTGACCACGCCACGTTTTCCTGGCTAGGAAATACAGGCGCAGCGGCCTTACCAATTACGTTAGCTGACGCCACAAAAAAACGCCACGTCGTCTCGGGAGACCGCGTGGCGTTGTTAGGTATTGGATCCGGCATTAACTGCGTAATGCTGGGATGCGATTGGGGTCATACCCAAGTCAGCGGCATCACTTATCCGGCCGACGACAATTTCAAATAGTCTTCGGTAATTCGGAATACTTCTTCCATGTAATTGGTTCGCTCAATTCCTTTTTTCGTGCGATTGACTTGAGCTTCGATTGTCTTTTCGTCTTCTTTTTCAGCATCAAATTCTTTCCGCCGCGCCATGAATTTCTCTTCATTCAATGGAACTGCCGTTTGCTTCTTGTACTCTTCGTACTTGGCAATCTTACGCATTTCGCTGGCGAACTGTTCGTCGGCTTGAATACGTTCTTGAGAACGCGCAACCAAATTGCTAATCATTTCCGAACTCACTGAGTTGACTGCACGAAAAGAGGCTTTGGGAATCTTATCGAACTCAACCGGGAAATCTAAATCGCTTTCGCTGACATCCATTTTGTCGGTAATCGATGGCAAAACGACGTCGGCAAATACACCACGTTTCTGCGTGCTATCTCCGTTAGGACGATAAAATTGTTGCATCGTCAATTTCAAAGCACCGAATAATTTCGGCGAATTCTTGTCACGCGAGAAAAAGATTTGATTGAGGTCCAGTAGGCTTTGCACCGTGCCTTTACCATGTGTCGTGGTATCGCCAACGATCAACCCGCGCCCGTAATCTTTAATCGCCCCTGCCAAAATCTCACTGGCACTTGCGCTGAACTTGCTGGTCAAAACCACGAGTGGCTTGTCCCAAGAAATCGATCGGTCGAGGTCATTGTGTTGTTGTGTTTGTCCAAAGGGGTCCTTTACCTGAACGACCGGACCGTACTCGATAAACAATCCAGTGCAATCGATCGCTTCACGCAAACTACCGCCACCATTTTGTCGCAAATCCAAAACCACGGCATCAACGCCTTTCGTTTTGAAGTCTTTGAGAATTCGATCGACATCGGTGGTCGTCCGTCGAGGATTAGGTGAATCGCTATCGGAGTCGGAATAAAAACTTGGCAAATCGATGACGCCAATTTTATAAGGTTGTCCGTCGGAGCGTTTCCCTGCTTCGAATACTTCACCCTGAGCCGCTTCGTCATCCAATTGCACGCGATCGCGGACAATGCGAATTGTTTTCACTTCATTATTGGGGGCCAACACCGACAAACGTACGACAGTACCTGCTTTTCCCCGAATCATTTTTACCACGTCATCCACCCGCATTCCGACGACTTCGACAGTCTCCGTACCATCGCCTTGTCCAACGGCAAACAATCGATCTTCAACTTTGAGATCACCCTGTTTGTCCGCAGGTCCGTTGGGAACAATTCGTTTGATTACGGTATAGCCGTCGTCATCGCCTTGCAACGTTGCGCCGATACCTTCCAGGTTCAGTTCCAATTGAATCATCAGACTCTGAAAAGAAGTTGGTGACATGTAAGTCGTATGCGGGTCCAAACTGGTGGTAATCGAGCTGATGAACATTTCGACCACATCATCGTTCGCGGTTTGATGCATGCGAGTAGCAAATGTCTTATAACGGCGACGCAACCGGTCGCTGGGAGGATCTTTAGCCGCTTCATCGCCCTTCATCACCAAAATGCCATATTTGATCCGTTTTCGCCAACGATCGCGCAAATCGGCGTCATCGACCGAATAATCGATCAAATCTCGGTCCGTAATCATTTCTTCGTCGACCGTGAAATCGTGCTGAATGTCAAGCAGTTCATTAATAACCACCGTTGCCTTATCAACACGTTCGAGAAATCGACCAAAGATGGTAAACGCGTGTTGGAAACTACCTTTTTTTAGTTCATCGTCAAAGGAGTGCTTGAGCGCATCGAATTCAGCGATATCCGATTTCATAAAATACATTTTTTGCGGATCGAGTCCTTTGATATATCGATCCAAAGCTCGTTCAGAAATCTGATCGTCTAAGGTGGGTTGCAACAAGTGTTGCGCCTGCAACAATTTGTAGATATTCGCTGCCGCACTTCGGTCCGCCGTGGTGACTTTGCCAAACTCATCAGCATTTACCGGCAAGGGATTCGCGCTAAAGCTCGAAATTGCCAACCAGCCGAACAGTCCGGCCACTACCATTCGACGCCAAGATTTCACAAAAACGGTCATAGCTGTCCCTGTCTGTTTGTTGGAGTTTCTCGCACACAACGACCACGGCGATCGCCAATGAAAAAAACCATTCCAATTCAATTTTTTGCCAACGAGTAAAAACTCGCCTTTGATAGTCGCAATTGAGTCCCGTAGTCCCGGCAGAGAATTTTCAAAAAGCCGACCTTTTCTATAATTCACTGGCCGCTAATTCAATGAATCCTAAACCGTGGTACTAATACCGGCAAGGTCGAATTAACGCAACTTCAAGTTCCGCTATCACCATTTTTTCGGCATTTCCCGCCGCTGTAAATCGTCGATCCACAGAACTTTTGTTATTCTACGTTAAAACGTAAGACGAGTTTGGTTAATCGGCGAATTTCTTGACCGATGTTTACCGAGCCCGAAAAGCCTCTGTTCTTGCGAATATCGCTCAAATTATGCGAATCTTGAGGTCCTATGACATTTAATTTTAGCCGGTTTGGCTGGCGAAGTTTTCAATATTATTTTCGTGGCAATGCCGCAATTGCTGCGGCCGTGGCAATTGCTACCGCTATTTTGACCGGCGCATTGCTGATTGGCTCCAGTATGCGCGGAAGCTTGCGAGCGTTGACTCTAGAACGCTTGGGGAAAATCGACGAAATCTTGGTGGCAGAAGGTTTTTTCTCTGCCGATTTGGCGGAACACATAAGGCAAACACCTGTTTTCCAAAATCACTTCCAACAAATTGAATCGATAATCCTGTTTCCTAACGGATCCGTGGAACACGAATCCAACGGCAGCGTGAAACGAATCGGTCAAGTCACTTTGCTGGGCATTTCGGAGACCTTTTGGAAACTAGACGAACGTATCGCCAATTCTGAGAACCCGCGACTGGCACTGACTCCAGGCTCTGTGATTGTCAACCGCGCCCTCGCCGATGAATTGGGATTGACCGACAGTCAAGTCGCTGCTGGCCAAGCCTTGATGGTCGTTCGTGTGCCGAAGCCGTCGTTGTTGCCGGGCGACAGTTCACTTGGCCGAAAAAGTGAACTGGCGGAATCATTGGCCCGCATGAAAGTCACGGCAATTATTGAGAACCGTGGCCTTGGTCGATTTGCCCCTCACCCCTCACCTGAAATTCCGCGACTGGCGTTTCTAGCCCTTTCGGAACTTCAACAAACGTTACACGACACCACGCTCAAACATCGTTCCAATTCCAATTTTGCCAACCAGTTACTCGTAGCCGGTCGAGATCCTCAGTCCCCACCTAGCGCCGAAGTCAGCGCTCAACTGGCCGCATCGACTCGTTTTTCATTAGATGATTTGGGAATCAAACTCAAATCAGTTCGGCAAACTTTTCGTCCAACCATCGACCAAGAGCAGACAATTTTTGCGTATGAGAGTCTTTCAACCGAGCGGCTCGTATTTCGGCAAGAACTCAGCAATTGGATAAAGGACACTTGGCCAACTGCCGAGCCCGTGTTGACTTACTTGGTGAACAACATCCAGCGACTGCCCGCGGCCAATGATCCGTCCGCACCTAACGAATCAAGCGGTATCCCTTACTCGATGTTTTCCGCCATCGCCCCCGACAGCACACTCGGCTTGAGGTCTGCGATAACTGGGAATCCGATCACTGCCCCTACAGGTGATCAAGTTATCTTGAACGAATGGGCCGCTGCGGACCTCAAAGTCCAGCCGGGTGACCGTTTACAACTGACTTACTTTGAACCCGAATCAAATTATGGGCAACAGGTTGACCGGACCCTCGAAGTTCCATTGACCGACATCGCCAAATTGACCGAACCCATCGAGCCATTCTTTTTTCGACGACGACAACCGTTGCAACCGCCTAAGTTTGATGAGCCGCCAACGAGTGCAAACGATCCTGATTTGACTCCGGAAGTGCCCGGTGTTACCGACACCGATTCGATGGAAAACTGGGACCTGCCGTTTGAAACTTCAGATCGAATTCGCGCTGTCGATGACGAATATTGGGCCAATCACCGCACGACCCCCAAAGGTTTTGTGTCGCTCGAATTGGGCCAACGATTATGGGGAAGCCGATTTGGACAAGTAACCAGCTTTCGTATGCCAGTCGGTTTTGACGCCGAAGAACTAACCGAAAAATTAAACCAACAATGGCGTATCGCGCCGCAATGGTTTGGCATTCAATGGGTACCTATCAAACGCCAAGGCCTACTGGCGTCGAGCGGCAGTACGCCATTTGACGGCTTATTTTTGGGACTGAGCCTATTTGTTATTATCGCTGCATTACTTTTGGTTTCGTTATTATTCCGGCTGAACTTAGAACAACGAAGTCAACAAATGGGCGTTGCCCGTGCCGTTGGTTTCAATTCGCGGCGACTTGTCCGTTTAATGTTAAGCGAGTTGTTATTGGTTTCCTGCGCGGGGGCCGCCATCGGTATGATTCTCGGATTTCTCTATGCACAAGCGATTATCTCAATTTTGACAACCTGGTGGGTCGGTGCCATTTCGCAACCCTTTTTGCAGTTGCATTGGCAAGGTTGGGAACCACTGGTCGGAGTGAGCAGCGGAATCGTAATGAGTTTGCTGACGATGGTTTGGGCGATTACGCGCACAAATCGACGACCAGTTCGCAATCTATTGATGGGGATCTTCCAAGATCCACACGACTCAACTACCAGGTCGCACCGCTGGCTTGTTTGGCTGGCGCCAATTCTAACAGCGACAGCTATCGCGCTAGCCGCTTATGCAACGACAACTGGAGGCGAGATACAAGCCGGTGCTTTTATGGGCGCCGGCTTCATCGTACTCGTTGCCATCATGGCCTCAATCTGGGCTTGGCTATCCTCGGCCTCACAGCAAGAAGCGATTGAGCGACTAACGATTGAGCGTCTGGCATTGAATAGTCTGCGACGAAACCCTTGGCGAAGCTTAATGACTATTGGCTTGATGGCAGTGGCTACCTTTTTGATTGTGGCTATTAGCTCGTTTCGGCTGCGGCCGACGGATCAATCGACTGGCGGAATTGATTGGGTGGGCTCCAGCAGTCAAAGTATTTTTGTCGATCTCAACACGCGTACTGGCCAAGATGAAATACTGGGGGCCGAGTACCCACTGCCAGACGATACACACGTTTATTCTTGGCGATACAAACCGGGCGAAGATGCCAGTTGCAACAATCCATACCAATCGACGCAACCGCGTATCTTAGGGGTTACGGAAGCATGGATTTCCCGATTTGACAACCCGCAGGAAACTGCATTGCGCTGGAGCGGTTCGTTGGCACAAACCGAGGCTGAAAGTAACAATCCTTGGCGACTGCTTGATGCCAACCATTCAGCAAGTAGTGCTGGAGACACCGTTCAGAACGATGTTGGACTATCGCGCCCAATTCCCGTCGTGATCGACAAGAATACCGCCATGTTCAGTCTAAAAATCTATTCCGTTGGACAAATTTTTAGTTTGACCTATGACACAGGGGAAACGCTAAACTTTCAAGTGGTGGGTTTTTTGGAGAATACCGTGTTGCAAGGCAGTCTGATGATCGCCGAATCGGATTTTGTCTCGCAGTTTCCCAGCCTCAGTGGCTATCGATATTTCTTGATTGATACCGGTACGAGCGATCAAATGCAGCCGATAGCCACGTTGCGCGATCGATTGGCCGATCAAGGATTTGATGCGCGGCGTTCGCGTGAAATTTTGGGCGAATTGATGGCAGTTCAAAATACCTATTTGACGGCGTTCCAATCTTTAGGCGGCTTGGGGTTGCTTTTAGGTACGTTTGGTTTGGCGGCCGTACAGTTGCGTAATATGGTCGAGCGTCGTCAAGAGTTAGGATTATTGCGGGCCTTGGGATTTTCGTATTCTCGTTTGACCTGGTTATTGTTTTGGGAACAAATGGGCCTGTTGATGTTAGGCTTGGTAGGCGGTGGCTTTGCGGCCCTTTGCACCACTTTGCCACATTACTGGTGGAGCGGGGCCTCGATACCTTGGACGACATTAGCGGCAATCTTGACGATCATTTTGATTCTCGGTGGCATTTCTGGCTGGTGGTCCGCGCGACGCGTTATCCGATTGCCTTTATTGGAATCGTTAAAAGTTGGCTAAAACATAGACCCGGCGTCCGAGTGCCTTGTTGTTTGCCCAAACCATCGTCTGCGACACCGTGCCATCGGCTTCGCATGACGCCGAATTGATGTCTTAAGTAAATTACTCAATCGCCGCCAGAAAGACTGCCCCGTGTTGAAAATAGTCAGCGTCAGGTTAAACTTGCCAACGGACAAGTTGGTCGAAATTTGAATATTAGGTTTGGAAAATTCATGTCAGAACAACAACCTTGGTATCAAGACGGTTTGCGTTTTCAATGCACACAATGTGGTGACTGTTGCACAGGTGCACCAGGGTTTGTTTGGGTGACCAATGAAGAGATTAAATTGTTGGCCGATGAATTAAGCATTAGTGCCGAAGAATTTGAAGACGTTTATGTCCGGCAAGTTGGCGTTCGCCGCAGTTTGCGCGAGTTCCCCAATGGTGATTGTGTGTTCTTTGATACCGAGCAGCGCAAATGCCAAGTCTACAATGCTCGGCCCAAACAATGTCGCACTTGGCCATTCTGGGATTCCAATCTCAAGTCCGAAACGGCTTGGAAGCAAACATGTGAAATATGCCCGGGCAGTGGCAAAGGGAAACTTTACAAACTTCCCGAAATTGAAAAACAACGAGGTGTCGTTAAAGTCTAGCGGTTGCGAGTTGGACGGCTCACGCAGCGACGTTAGCGCCGCGACTTCAGCGCCGGGATTTCAGCGCCGGGATTTCAGCGCCGGGACTTCAGCGCCGGGACTTCAGCGCCGACGTCGTTTTGGTTTTTTATCTTTCGACGACCGACTTGAGTCACTCGATTTTTTGGATGACTTTCGACTGGCCTTGGGCTTACTGTAACCCGGGGAATTTTCCGAATTCGTTTTGCTGGAAAATTCAAATTGCAATTGCCTTCGGTCCGGATCGACTTTCCCCACCGTGACCGTTACTCGATCTCCTAAACGGAATTCGTTTCCGGCGCGAAAACCGAGCAAACTCCGTGACGTGCTGTCGTATTGATAATGGTCCGCGGGAAGTGCCTCTAGCGGCAATAACCCTTCGGCCGGCAACTTTAGCCCTTGAACAAAAACGCCATACGATTCGACTCCGGTAATAAAGCCTTCGAGCTCCAGACCTTCATGTTGGCTCAAGTAATTCAGCAACTTCAGTTTAATTAGCTCGCGTTCGGCTTGTTCGGCCCGTTGTTCGGTAAGACTGCACTGGTTGCCAATTTTAGCTAAGAACTCTTGGCTCGCCTGTGGCTTTCGTTGATCTAATAAATCGCCAACCATGCGGTGTATCACGAGATCGGGATAACGTCGGATGGGCGAAGTGAAGTGGCAATAGGCGTCGGCATTGAGGGCATAATGTCCGGATTCGCGGGGACTATAAACGGCCTTCTGCATGCTTCGCAAAACGGCAAAATGGATGGCTTGTTGTTCGGGCCGATCCAATGCATCGGAAACTACACGTTTGATTTCAAATCGACTTTCCAAACTCTCGCAGGAAATTCCTAAATGCCGGACGAAGTCTGTCAGATCCCGCAATTTCTTTTCCGATGGTGGTTCGTGCACACGGCGAAGCAACAAATAGCCCAAGTCTTGCAAACGCTCGGCGACGGCAACGTTCGCAGCCAACATAAACTCTTCGATGACTTGATGGCTCTCGGTATACTGTTCCACATGGGCACCGCAGACCTGGCCCTGCTCGTCTAAATCAATGGCCACTTCCGGAAGCAATAGATCGATGGAACCACGATCCATTCGTCGTTTTCGCAACATCATTGCCAACGAATGCATTCGCCTCACAAGGTCAAAAACAGGGGGAGTCAACTTTTCTCGCCAGGGCTGATCGTCCGCCAAATATTCATCGATTTCCTCATAAGTAAACCGATGGGCGCTGCGAATCACGGATCGAGTCCACTCGGTAGAAAGCACCGTACCGGTTTCGTCCATCTCGATAAAAATCGACATGGCATATCGATTGCGATGAGGCTGCAGGCTAGCCAAGTTATTGGAAATGATTTCCGGCAACATGGGAATTACGCGGTCAGGCAAATAGACGCTGTTGCCGCGAGATAAAGCTTCGCGATCGAGGGCCGATCCGCGGGGGACAAAGTGTGAAACATCGGCGATGTGCACACCCAAAACCCAGTGCCCCTGTTCGTTATGTGTCAACGAGATCGCATCGTCAAAATCGCGAGCAGTAACCGGATCGATTGTGATGATCGTGTCTTGGGTCAAATCTTTGCGATTTTCGGGAATGGAATCCGGATCAAATTGGGCGGCCTGTTCTCTGGCATTTTGCAAGACGTCCTCAGGGAAGGGTCCGGGCAGTCCAAATTCGTGGATCACCGTCAACGTATCGACGCCCGGTTTACCTCTGGGCCCGAACACTTCGACAATCACACCTTCGCCTGGGCGGAACCCGATGGGATACTCGACCATTTCGATCAGGACTTTGTCGCCCGCCCGCACATTTTTCGCGCCGGCATCGCCAACCCACACTGGGGCATCCAGTAAACCGCCATCGACAGTTACCAGCCCCAATTCGTCTTGCTCGCCGTAGGTGCCGACAAAACGATTGTTACGGCGTTCGATGACCTCGACAATACGGCCGCTCATGCGTTGGTGATCGGGATCGCGTTTGCGATCTGTATCTCGTTGACGGCTGACACGAACACGCACTAAGTCGCCCGACATAGCCGAGAGATTAGCCCGCGGGGGAATAAAAACATCGCCAGAACGATCACCACTGTTAGCTGCTTCCGGAACGACAAATCCAAAACCTGCATTGGTGCGCCGGTAAATGCCAACGCGCTCATCAGACTTGAGCCGCTGGCGCCGCGGTTGCTCGTCTCCAGCAACGGACGCCGAGGGAGGGTCGTCGGACTGTTGCACTGCGCTGGGCTTTTGACCTGCGTTGGGCTTTTGACCTGCGCTGGGCTTTTGACCTACGTTGGGTTTTTGCACGGCGTTGGGTTTTTGCACGGCGTTAGGTTTTTGCACGAGGTGTTTTGCACCCCAAATCAGTTCACCGCTGCGAATAAGGCGTTTGATTAAACGCCGCATGGCAATCGTGTCTTCTTCGCCCAAGCGAAGATGTTTGGCGATCACGCGAGGTTTTAGGGGGCGGTATTCGGGACGGTCAATAAAAGCTAACAAACGGCGCCGCAGCTCGGATTCCGAGAGAGGTGATTGGTCAGGGGACGAATTATCGGACATGAAATTTATTTTCTGTGTTGTTTAAAAATTTTTCGGCCTAACGAAGGCTGAAATGTGGTCCACGGGCTTCCCGTATTGGCGTCCTCGGCGATCAATTGCCGGAAATTCGCCAGCTTGGCATCTAAGTTGTCTAAGTAATGAATCGCGATCGCTTCCGAGGTCATCGGCAATTTGGGGCTGCCAAATTCGTATTCACCATGATGGCTAACAATAATGTGCTGCAGGTGGCTTTTAAGGTCACTGGGAAACGAGTTTCCAGAAAGCCGTTCGGTATCGCGTACTTTGCCTTCTAACAAAATGATCCCTTGGACAATGTGCCCCAGCAATTGCCCAGCGTCACTGTATCCCAAATCAGGTTCATAAGTCAGTTCTTCGATCTTGCCCAGATCGTGCCAGAATACGCCAAGTATCATCAAATCTTTATCAAGCTCGCTGTACAAAGGGGCAACGGCGACAACCAAGTCTAACAATGAGACTACGTGTTCGAGCAAACCGCCATAATAAGCGTGATGGTTTTTGATACCAGCCGGAGCCCGTCGAAGTCGACTCATCAATGCATCGTCGACCAAACAACATTCGGCCATCGTGCGCAACGACTCATTCTGCACAGCCCTCAAATGTTGGTTGAGCCGCCGCATCAGCTGATCGATTTTTTGCGACGAAATCGTTTCAAAATCAACCGGATCGACCGCCGTGGTTGGCACGGTATTGACCGACTTGACGATCACTTGCAGATTGCTGTTATATAATTGCGCCGTTCCTTGAACGCGTACATACTCGCCATTTTGAAAACTATCGTAAACGCGCTGGTCGGCATTCCACATCATTGCATTGAGCGACCCGGTGCGATCGCTAATTCGAAGTTGCAAATAGAGGTTGCCGGCACGATTTGGACGCAGTTGTTTTTCGGAAGCCAAGAAAACAAGATCAATCGCTTCGCCATCGGCGAGTTCATTGACAAATCGACGGCCCATAACCTGCCCCCTGCTGAGCAAAACCTCAATTGTACCGGCTAAAATGCCAATTTCCGAGGGGGGCAAAATAGAGTGCTATCGGCGGACCGAGTGCTACTGGCAACTAACGCAAACGCATTATCAGCAGGGTCAAAAATAAAAATGCAGAGTCGTTTTAAAAATTGCAGAGTCGTTCAGGGACTAACTGAAACCTAATACTCAATACCTACTAAGACGCAGCGATTACAGCAAAGGTTCACTCGTATATAGCATTTTTTGGTCCGAGCTGAATCGGTTGAGAGCCAGACCAAGGGGGATCTCAGGCGTCTGCAGTACTGGTTTCGCCTGCGCCGTCACCCGAATTGACCAACCGCCAGAAAATTTAACACGACAAGTTAACTTAAATACCGCGTTCGCTTTTCCATATCGGTGTTAATGCTGTGAAAGCGGCGGAACAAGTTTCCGGAATCGAAACGAGTCTCGCGAATAAACAAAACATCTTCGGGTCCGATCGAATTGGTAAAAATAGGCAACAAATAGTCGATCCCCATTGATGAGATGTGCATTCGTTGCGGATCGTAAAAGGTGGGATGGAGAGCACGAGCGTGGATCAAACCCCATTGGTCGCGAAATCCATTGCCAGGATAACTGGCCACGTAAAATCCTCGTTCGCGTTCCCATTGTAAAATCGCCACTGCGTTGTTTTGGCCATCCATCAGCATTTCTACCGCTTTGCCCCCCAATTGCGAGGAGTAAAATCGATCAAAACCCACCGGGCGTCCGCCGCGTTGAGTGTGACCCACTTTTCGAGTAAAGACCGCGCTAGATGCAGTTTCATTGATACCGAGATCTTTGAAATAGCGGTCACCTAATTGATCGATCAGAAGTTGACGCAGGCGATCGGCCGCACCGCTAAATTTGATGTTGCCAGCAGGATCGGTCGTCGTTTCACTGGCACCGAGGACGTTTCCGGTTTCATCCGTAATTCCCTCGCCACACACGATGACTACATTTCGCTGCAACTGATAAAGCTCTTTAACGCGTTCCACCAATTGTGGCATGATCACCGGCGATTCTGGAATTAAAATGATGTCAGGTTGACCGTAGGCGCATCCTAAAGCGATGTAGCCGGAATTCCTGCCCATGACTTCAATAATCGCAATTCGTCGGTGGCTTTCGGCCGTTGTACGAATTCGCCGAATACCCCCCACGGCTACAAACACAGCCGTCGCAAATCCTGGCGTCACGTAGTTGATCATCTGATCCAATTGAAAGGATTTGACGCTGTTCATGAGGTAGGTGATGTTTTCGCGATAGCGATAGCCACCTTTTTCTTGTGAATCGGACTCACGAATCCATTTGTCCGATTCGTTAGGATAATTCAGTCCCAAGTCATTATCGATCGTCTTGGGCGCCAACACGACGGGCAATCGATCACACAACGGTTGCAATCCATTGAGCGTGCCGTCGCCGCCGATGCAAATTAAACCTTCGATTTTAAGGCGCGACAGTCGCTGAGATATTTCGTCGAGAGACCTTGAATCGTTTGAATCGACATACTTTCGCGAACTACCCAAAATCGTTCCGCCATAATCGGGATCGAGTTCAGGAATCGTGCGAAACAAGGAGTTTAAAAACACGTGTGGAATTTTTGGATCGTAGAGGCTTTCATAGCCGCGCAGCAAACCAACCATCTCAACCCGCAGTTGGTTTGCTCGAGTTACTGCGCCGTAAATCGTGGCATTCAAGGCAGGAGTATCGCCGCCAGCCGTCAAGATTCCAATTCGCTTCATGCGTGTTCTATCCTTACACTATTTAACGATCCGTGATGTTTTGACTAGCGCTTTTTTGGTCTGCTTGCCGAATCCCATGGGGCACATCAGGATTCACAAAGATATGTTCTGAGGCGTATGGTACAAGGCTCGCGGTTGCGCCCTTTTTTGATTTCTTATCTAAGTTCGTCCCCGCAAATCGCTTGCCATCATAGATCGTCCCCTTGGTAAACGGGCCGGCACCCAAGATCCAAGTATTTTGAGCCGTACTCTCAGAACGAGATATTCCCGATTGCCAAATGGGCTGACGAGTTTCGCGATCATAGGCAAACATTGCCAGTTTACTATGTCCGGAGTTGGCCGTACTTCGTGCCACGGACAGTTCTGGTAAAGGTGGTACAAATCCTCCACCAGAAATCGAAGCTGCCGCTTGCGCTAAATTATTAGTAGACGGCACGCCATAAATCATGTCATGACCATTGGTTGCCAATGTCCCCAATCGCGCTTCGACGATAATCTCCGCTTGTTGACGATCTTCTTGGATCAAACATCGCGCAGCGGTTAGGTGCTGCCGTAAACTGCTAATAACATAGTCTGCATTGACAAATCCATAACCTGGAATGGGTCGCAAATAGGTCGTATCCAAATAGATCTTTTGACCAGATAACGGACCAAAGTCCATTTTTGCAATGGACTGATCGATCGCGTCACTCATCAGAAGCTGTTCGGTTGCCGTACGCTGGGTTGTTGTTCCACATCCGACCACAAACCAGCACAACAGCATACAGATTGCAAACTTCACACCGACACTCATGAGATCGTGTTATTTCTTTCCAATTTGAAATATCTCAAGACCAAACGATTTGCCCGACCCGAAACAAAAAATTGCTGGGCATCTCCAAAACAATTGGCGACCCGACGAGGCTCTATACCGTTTTTCCCCGGCGGCCGCGGGGACTGTAGCAAGAAAAATGAACTTTGGACAGAACGATTTCACATCCCCCGGTTTCTGCAAAACAGGTTAGGAATAGGGATCGCGATTTTGAATTTGACTCACGGTTGGACCTAAATTGCGCGAGTTTCTTGGTTGGTATAGGCAATCTGGGTTGATTCGAGAAAACACTAAGATAACCAGAATGCGAGGGATACAGCGGTTAAATCAATCTTGACCGGTTTGGGTAGTCCACTATAATTCGGGCACATTGGTAATTGGGGCAATCCTGGTAGTTCAATCCGCTTGCGACTTTTGGGGATTATTGGATACGCGAAAACGCCAAGTCCAAAAACAACAAAAGTCAACCGAAATTGCATCAATCAGGCTTTGGGGGAAGGCAGAACTTTCCCAAGGTCAATTGCCCAGACTATCGAGGAGTAATCAGGATTTTGGGCCTAACTAGGCTTTGCCAACTGGTTTTCGGCAGCGTTTAAGGACTCACGGTTTATTTGCACTTCAGGCTTAATGTGCCTGAGTTCGCCACAAACCGTCAACGCCTGAGAACAAAACCGCAGCGGTTTGTGGTCACTGTGTTGACCATAGAAACGAAGCAACACCGCCGAACCGGATTTCGGTAAGCCACTACTAGGGAGAGGATGGATTTATGTCCGCGAAAACCGTGTTTACAACGGGTGAAGCAGCCAAGATTTGTAAAGTCAGTCAACAGACCATCATTCGTTGCTTTGACAATGGCACACTCAAAGGATTTCGAGTTCCCGGCAGTAAGTTTCGCCGCATTCCTCGAGAACATTTGTTCGCATTCATGCGAGACAACGGTATCCCCACCGACGCGCTGGAAAGCGGACGCCGAAAAGTACTGATTGTCGATGACGATCAAGATTTGGTGGAATTGATGAGCGATGCGTTTCGTGAAGACGGTCGCTTTGAAATCAGGACGGCCAATAATGGATTCGATGCTGGCATGTTCGTTAAAGAATTCCGGCCCGATCTGGTTGTCTTGGACCTCATGCTCCCAGACATCAACGGCAAAGAAGTATGCCAACGAGTGCGGATGGATCCGACCATGGAAATGGTAAAAATCATTTGCATTTCCGGGATGGTCGAACGAGACAAGATCGAAGAATTACGTTTGGCCGGCGCGAACGACTTTATGCACAAACCATTTGAAGTCGATACCTTGCTGGATCGCTGTTGCTCGATGCTCGAACTCGAATCAGCAGCAACGGGTACCTAAAGCCAGATCGGCGCCTAGGAAGCGGCGCTTAGGTGCGAGCGGCGCTTAGGTGCGAGCGGCGCATTGGTGCGCGCGGAACCGGGGCCGAACGGCATCTGTACCGGATCGGCACCAGTAATAATTGGTTGCGGTTTGAAGGCTTTTGAAATCACGGCGTTTAAGAACCGCTGGTTTGAGGGGGAGGTCGACCATTGGCTCGCCGCTGGATTAAATCTATTTCGCTCAAGCCGATCAAGCGAGTGGTTTCAATTCCTTGGTCGGCCAAGTGTCAACTCGAACGTATTCATCTCAAGGCGCAATCGCATCCTTCGGTTTCCGGCAACTCTTTAAGCGAAGCGAGTTGGCACCAAGCCAGCTGTTTGCTTGCCACCAACCCGAGCTTGCTACTAGAGTCAATCGCTCGATTCTATTCAACCAATCAACGACCGGCATTAAGTGTTCGCGCCTTGGTCCAATGCAATCTCGATTTAACTCTCGACATGAATTTTGTCGTTCGGCGTCTGGGCAATGATCAACCAATCGTGGGCAGTCGGAAAATCCGCGGGTGGAAAAAATTCTTCCGGCACCGGAAAACGCCGCGACAATGGCGAGGTCACTTGAGGCGATTGCTGCGTGAATTCTGCAGTGGCAAATCATCTACCCAAAATCGTATCGCTAAAAAACTCGTAGTCAAAGATCTATGCCGCGAGTTGGCTGAATTGACGAAAACCACGGCCACCGCCAAACAAAATTGGCAGGTCGCCCGAAACGTTCGTCGAACCGAATTGTGGCAGATCTCACTACCCCCAAATTCGGACAACTCAATTCCAGCACAATTTATCGAGCGGCCGACTTTAGTGTCAGCCAAGCGAGCGCCGGACGACAGCACGGAAATGTCGTGTAACCTCGGATCTTTACCGGATGCCGTCATCCAAACCACATCATCACCAACATGTGCTTCCTTGCAAGACTTAAAGCTTCAATCGCTGCGGCAACTCGCTTACGGCGCTAGTCATGAAATCAATAATCCCTTGGCGAACATTGCCATGCGTTCGCAAGCCTTGGCCCGCGGCGAAACAGATCCCGATCGTCGCCGAAAATTACTGTCGATCCATCAACAAGCGATGCGCGCTCACGAAATGATCAGCGACCTCATGTTGTTCGCTCATCCCCCGAAACCAGAATGGACTGAATTCTCGTTAACTACAACGATTGAAAGTGTACTTGAGTCATATCGCAAAGATGCGGCCGTTCGAGGGATTTCAATAACAGTTCAACCGACTAACGACCGCGATCGCGATTTAATCTGGGGCGATGCGACAATGATTGCAGAATTGTTGCACGCAATGACTGACAATTCAATTCAAGCCGTTGGTTCAGGCGGCTCCATAATCTGGAACTGGCAACGAGATGACGTCCAATTCCAGTTATCGATTACCGACACCGGTGCGGGCATTCCAGCAGAGATTCGCGAGCATGTGTTTGATCCTTTTTTTTCCGGCCGAGAAGCAGGGCGTGGTTTAGGATTTGGCCTCAGCAAGTCATGGCGAATCGTGGAATTACATGGCGGGTCGATCAGTTGCGTCGATGGCAATCCAGGCAATACTCGTTTTGAAATTCGTTTGCCGCACAATCCACAACTGGCTCGGACCATAGGACTGGATGCGCCGGTGCCTTGCGGGCCGAGTGGATTCTGATCGCCGCCAATTCCACTTGCTCAGAAACTAATGTTTGGCGGCAGGTCGCGGCCCACCTAAAAAAATACTCATTACATAAAAAAACCGGCGACCATGAAACACACGGTGGCCGGTTAAATTTTATTTTGTTGTCTATTTTGAACTTCGCGCAGATCCTTGAGTCGACTCGATGGTCACTAGGACATTGCGAATTGACAATGACTAAACGGCCTCAGGGGCCAAAATCAACCCAAACGCTGAGGAACCGCCCGCAGTTTGGAAGTACTTTCCGCCAGCGGTGGTATCGTTATAAATCGTCGTCAAGTCATATACGGCGCCGGCACCCAATTGCAATCGTTCGATACGATGGCCACCCCATTTTTGATTGACGATGCGAACCGACCCTTCCGGTTCACCGCGATCGAGTGTTAAGTCGATGATCAAATCGAGTCCTTCGCGACGGAAAAATACGTCTTGCGATATATTGTTGAGCGTCGTGAAGCCATCGATGACCAATGTGTCCATCGTTGAACTGACCGCGCCTTCTTCAATTGTGGTGATACCGCCGCCGACTGAGTAACGATAAGTATCGTTTCCAGTTCGACCACGCAACGTGTCGTTGCCGCCGTTACCCCATAGTTCGTCATTTCCGGCGCCACCATCCAAAATATTGTTCAAATGGTTTCCGAACAGGGTGTCATTAAACTGTGACCCAATCGCATTTTCGATTTGCACACCAAAGGCAATTGCCAAGTTATCAGCGCGGTTGCCAATTGAACTGAACGAAGCTTCTCGCAAATCGATAGAAACGGCCTGAGCGCTATCGTCACCCGAGATCGTATCGTTGCCACCAGCATCCCACAGCGTTTTGTAGAAATTCTGGTTGCCGTTGAAAAAGCTCGCCACATTGTAGAAATCGTCACCCGTACGAGTCGTTGTATTCGGACCGTAAAGGTCTTGCAGAGCCAACATATCGTACAATTGCATCGTGGCGGGAATACCACCTGTTGGATGTGGTCCGCCTTGTACGGTGAATTGTCGGTTGCGGGTTGTCGGTGGCAATGCAGGAACGCCGCCGGGACCTTGCAGACCAATCGCCGCACTCATCAATGATAACATCAACAAGTGGTTGGACTGACCCTCATTCCAATTGGCATTGAGGTTGGTCACCACAAAAGTGTTGATGTGGATGTCGCCGCCATGTTCTTCCTCGAATGTATCATCGGGGTTTGCGGTCCAGGCGGGCGCGACGGGTGAGGGTGCATCCCACCAGTTATTCGCCATTCGGATATAACCGCCACGACGACCTTGGTTGGTTCCCGAATCTGGCACTTCCACGAAATTGACATCGAGGAAATCTTCGAGATTAATAAACAGTTGGCGGGTTCCCAATCGTTGTGCCGCCGTGAAGGCCGCAAAGTTACCCCCGGTCGCGGGCCCAGTTTCATAGGGCGGGAAATCTTGCATGAAACTATAAGTCACAACATTGCGAGTATCGTTCCAGTCATTCCAATCGTTGACCCCATTGATTGAATCATTGGGCACTCGCATGGTGGTCTTGTATTCTGGTTCGGTACGAAATTCGGTTTTCGCCCATTGTGTCCAGTACAAACCATTTGTGGCGCGCACATACAAAGAATCCAAAAATCGATCTTCATATCGCCCTGTGCGGAAGACCAATTGGTTAAATTGAGTTGGAGTCAATGTGTAAACTTGATTTTCGTTCAACCGACTTTGTCCCAGCCACAGGCGGCCGGAGTTGGGTCCGCCATCCAAATCAACTACTTCATAAGTCGTAAATGCCGGCCCTGTATCGGCCTTGGTAAACATGTTCCGCATCAAGACATCTTTCAAGTCGCGGTCATGTCGCATGCTTTGATAATTGATGCGAGGTCGTTCAATGTTGTTTAGAACCAAAGTACCGATGTTACTCCAGTAGCGCCCATCGTAAATTCGGTAGCGAATGGATTCTTCGAAAGGTTGGGCCGCACCAACATATTTCAGATCTTCAATGCGGTCGTATGGCAAATTGTGCCAAACTTTGGCGGCTAAATCGACACCTTGATAGTTCAGCTTGCCCGTAAAAGCATGATCGCTGGTGTCCAAAACTTGGAATCGCTTGGCCGTGTTTCCATCGGAATCAAACCAAGTCATGATATCGGTCAAACCAACCGATTTTCCGACGGTGACATTCTTTTGACCAAAGTACACAGCCGGGCGAGCTCGATTAGCCAGCGTCGTCACATCCATAAATGTGGCTGCACTCCACTGGGCACCATCAAATGCTTGAATTGAAATTCGTTCCAATTCGTTGTCACGAACCGCCGAGTAACGCAATTGAGCAATGTCGGCCGCTTCAATTGTGTGCACTGCTCCAGGAGTCAACTGCGTGTTACCCAACAACAGGTATCCACTCGTCGATCCGGTGCTAACTTCGCGGACACGGTATCGCAAGATAGGCCAGCCATCCGGATCGGATGCTGAGAAACTCGATGCGATGCCTTGAATCTCATTTGCTAAAATTGACTTTGCTGTCACGGTCACGACAGGTGCATTCAAATTCGCAGTCGCAAAAATGATCTGCAAAATTGCCTTCGAACTCCAGTTCGTGCCATCAAAGGCTTCGATCTCGATATTCTCTGTGCCCAATTGACTGCCAGCAACATACGACAAACTTGACAATGATGTGTGCAAAATATCAGTCAGCGCCCCGTTAGGTCGTGACGATGCACCCAATTGAAAAAATCCAGTCGTTGCAGTTGAACTGGTGTCTTTGAATCGATATCGAGTAATAAAATCGCCATCTGCATCTGTTACCGAAAACAGTGCGGACGCCGAAATCGATTCGTTCAATAGCAGAACTTTTTGACCGATGGTGGTAACGACTGGAGCCGCCATTTGCTCTACCTCTTGCTAGTGATCGTGGATCTATCAGGAAAAAAATGAGATCAACCGACGCCTGTTCCCACTCGCTCGTCGGCTACTGATGTTAACTTTGATTTTAAGCAAACTAAACTTAATTGCAACGGAAATTCTCTGGCAAACCGCAGCTTTTCGCCAGGCCTCTGGCCAGCCGTCATACTCCAAACAACCGTCAGGACCGCCATTCAATGTATTTCTAACCGTGCCGCCAACCGACAAAACCTAATATTCTAACCGGCTGTAAATTGGCCAAGCCAAATGTTGACCGGAGCCAGTACAAATCGCTGCCATAGGTCAATTTATAGTCCTTCAGGTCTTGCAACTACAAAAAGCTTGCGAATTCTTGGTCTTTAATCGATATCCGAGCCCAGGTTAACACCGTCCCGAAAGGTTAACACCGTTCCTGACAGCGCATCCCCCGGTTCTTGGCCCAATCCATAAAACCGAGCTTTTTCCCAACGAAAGCAACTTGCCGCAAATTCGTATTATCCATCTGGGTAAATTATCTTGCGTGTACAATTTTCACCGGGGGGAAAACCCAGCAGGAAATGAACCCAGCAGGAAATCGATCGGCCGCTAAAAACAATCCCAACCTTTTTTTTAGGTCGGGGTTGCAAATTAGTAACCTTCAATAAACCCCCGAAACGGCAAAAAGTTTCTTTACTTTTTATTTGAAAACATGGTTTAAAGTCCAAAGAATGGGTAAGCATGAGGTGAAAAACTGATCTAAAACAGCCGGTTGAATCCATTGGGGGCCGCCACCCGATAGGCTTCCGCCATCGTTGGATAGTTGAACGTTGAGTTCATAAAGTACTTCAGGCTATTGCCCTCACCACTTTGAGCCATGATTGCTTGACCTATGTGGATAATTTCTGAAGCGTTCCAACCAAAACAATGAACGCCCAGGATTTGCAGCGTTTCCCGGTGAAACAACAATTTCAGAATCCCAGAAGTTTGCCCAATGATCTGTGCTTTCGCGATGCTTTTGAAATTCGCGTTACCGACTTCGTAAGGTGTTTTATCGGCGGTCAACTGGCGCTCGGTCTTGCCGATACTACTAATCTCAGGGCTAGTATAAATTCCGGACGGAATATCAGTCGCCAAGGACGGGCAATCATCCAATCCCAGAATATGCCGAGCGGCCGCTCGACCTTGTGTATATGCGGCACTGGCAAGTGAAGGAAAACCCACTACATCGCCCACCGCATAAATATGCGGGACGCTGGTTTGACCGCAGGCGCCAACCGCCAAGTAGCCGCGATGATCGGCCGTTAGTCCTACCTTTTCTAACTCTAATTGACTTGTGTTTCCCGTCCGACCCGCCGCCCACAACAAAACATCTGACTTGATTTTTTTTCCGCTGGCCAAATGCAAGACAACGCCATCATCGGCCACTTCGACTCGTTCATATTGCTCATCATGTCGAATGACAACTCCATGTTCGCGCATATGGTAACTGAGCGCGTCACTGATTTCATCATCCAGGAAGTCTAATAGACTACTGCGCGAATTAACCAGATTAATCTTGATGTCCAAATTGCGAAACATCGAAGCGTATTCGCAACCAACAACGCCGGCGCCAAAGATCGTCATACTTTGCGGGCGATGGTCCAATTCTAAAATCTTGTCACTATCAAAAATGCGTGGATGTTCAAAATCAATTTCGACCGGTCGATAGGGACGCGATCCACTGGCAATCACAATTTGGTCGGCTTTTATCTCCAGACCGCCATCGTCTATGACGAGGCGATGGGTGTCGATAAATCGGGCGTTACCATGGAGTATTTCAACATCATTCTTTTCATAAAATTTCTTGCGCAATGATTCTTGACTAGAGATCACGGATTGAGCACTTCGTCGCAAGTCGCTCATGCTAATCTTTAGATTGGCGCGCAGCGGTCGAATGACTGGATTGTTCAGGGCTTCGGTCAATTGCAAGATCGAAATTCGCAGTGCTTTGCTGGGGATCGTGCCCCAATAAGTACAACCGCCTCCCACACGCCCGTAACGCTCGATCACAACAACGCGGCGACCACCTTTGGCCAATTGCATTGCTGCTCCTTCGCCGCCCGGGCCCGTCCCGATGACGGCCACGTCCACCGTTTTAATCATGATTCCATTCCTAAACTTCGGCTGTCGCCACGCGCGGTTTCCGTACCGTCATCGCCCAGGCCACCACGACTCCCGCAATCGCGCCGCACAAATGACCTTCCCAAGATACATGCTCAGAAATTGCCGGCAAAACTCCCCAAATTAAGGTAGTCCCGTAAAAGAATCCAACAAACAAAGCAACCAAAATTGCCACAGCGCGTTTCTCAAAAAACCCGGAGGCGATCAAAAAACTCATTAGCCCAAACACCAAAGAACTAGCGCCCACATGAATCGAATTGCCCCGTCCCACAAGCCACAACATCATGCCGCTCAATACAACGAGCGCCGTAACCACCAGCCACGAATCGGCCCGAGATCCGGCTAGCAAAACTAACATCACCACGAGTGGCAAAGTGTTGGCGAAAAGGTGTGCAAATCCAGAATGCAGAAACGGAGACACCGGAATGCCCACGAGTCCAATCAGCGAACGTGGCTTAACGCCCCAACTGTTCAATTCGATCGGCAAAACCAAATCCAACAAAAATACGAACCAAATCACCGCAACAAATATCACCACACCTTTTAATTCTTCACGGATGCGATGTTGCATGACTCTCCACTTGTCTCTAATGCTAAAAAACCTTTTCACAATTTCGGCAAAATCAGTTGGAACGTTTTCGTTGAATCATTGTACAGAGCGAATCGAAAACTTGTGTCGCCCGTCGGGCCAAACGCTCCCCCGCGACTTGGCCGCTCGCCCATACCGATGTGGTCACCATAGCACTTGCTGGTCCACCTTTGGCAAATCCCACAACAAACGCTGTGGCTGCTCCGCAAACCTGTCCCAGTCGCCGCCCTTGAACGGCAGAATAGGTTCGCTGAGCAAACCAAGTCTCTACCGAGTACTGCACAACTTCTGGCAAAGGACCGGCCGCAACTATCGCCCCCGTCAATCGTCTCGCTAACGCCGGTTTGGCGACAGCAGCCGCAACTTGGCTTACGACCGACCTAACAGCTTCTGCCTGGAAACTGTGAACTTGCCCACTGCGACACCAATGGACAAACCCCTCACAATTGTTTCCAAATACACGATAATCCCGCTCGCCTAATCGGCCCAATGCCCGGTCCCCGACCTCCTGACCGCCATAACAACACGGCGAATCAATTATTTTGATTTCATGACCTAACGAAAACTCGTCCAACGTAACGCGCTCGATCTGAGCATTAGCCAAGTCGTACAATCCCCGACCAAAATGAACGACTGTCCCATCGGCCAAATCAATCGCATGATGACAATAGTATCCAAAATTGACACGTAGATGATCGCCAATTGCCAACGCACGGACCCTCAAATGGTTTGTCAATAAAACTGTTTAATCCAATGCCAGCAATTCTAGCGTTGAAGGCAAATATTGGTGGATGCCAACCGTGTTTTTGCACGAAATATCGCTAAGCCGCCCAATTTACTATGAATATTTTCGCGCCAAGTCCAATTCGTAAAACCAGTTCCCAAGCTAAAAGCTCCAGTCCTTTATCGTCACCGGCGATAACGACTAGGTACCATTTTTCCACCACTTCTTGACGACGGTCCTGCAGATCTCTTGGCAATGATGGCCCTAAACCTGGCGGCAAAACCACCCAGTCTGCCTAATCATCAATTCAATCAATTTACATCCCCCACAAATTGCTAGCGTCTGCTGAAAGATCCCGGCGGTTTGTCGGGATTCAAAGCCGGTTGTTCGCGAGTACCTGACCTGGTTTTGTCGATAACTGGGCATAGAGCGTGTCGATCCGTTTCCGGCACGTCGAAGACCCAACTGACCCATTGTCCAAAGCAACCGAATGACCGAGTTTCGCGCCCAAGTTGCCATGATTCGCGGCCTGGCCCAACAGCGCCTTCACGAATTGGCCGCAATTGCCGCCTTGCCCGAACAAGCCTATTTATTTCGTGGTAATGAATTTGTGGGCGTACGATTTCGATTGGGCAACCACCGCAGCGACTGGATTTTCGGTCAACCCGTTTTGACTTTCTTTTTAAATGACCAGCCGCTGGTAAACCATTTCTTGTCGCTTGACGACGTGCAAAGGCGCGAGCCACAGCCGGAAACCTTGCCACTAGTGCCATCTATTCGACCTCCATCTCACGACCAGGAAGCCGGCGATCAGGAAGCCGGCGATTCACTCCGCAAAGCAGCTTAGCAAAAACGCAAATACAGGTCGCCATGACAGTTAGCTATAATAAACGAGGTTGTATCGCTAGCTGGTAAATTGGGCAAACCGGACGTTATGGGCACGAGACGATTAGTGCAGGATTACTAATTTCAATTTCGCTCACATCGAGAATTTGTTAGTCGCCTGATTCGTTTCGAAAAAAAATCGCGATGAAAATTTGGATTCAACTTGACATCTCCCAGGCGGCGCCGGCCAGTCCCAACACTATACAGAAGCAAATATGTCGATTCGAGAAAAGCGTAAATCTTTTTTGTGGGTTTGGTTTCTGTGGCTGTTGTGCTTTTATGCCGTTTGGTGTTACTTGGTATTTGGCCAAAGCCAATGGGAGGAAGTTAAATCCCATTGGCCTATTGCCTTAGCGATGGCGCTGGGAAGTTACGTCGCTGGATCAACGCCCATGGGTGGCGGCACGGTAGGCTTTCCTGTATTGGTCTTGTTATTCGATTTGCCGGCGACGTTGGGCCGTGATTTTAGTTTTGCCGTTCAATCGATAGGGATGACAAGCGCCAGTATATTTATTTTGTCGAAGCGTCAACCATTGGCCTCGGCGATGTTGTGGGGCGCCATTACGGGCTCATTGATTGCCACGCCAGTGGGAATTGTTTGGGTTGCACCGTGGGTGCCAGAACTTTGGATTAAAATTCTATTTGCCATTGTCTGGGCCAGTTTCGGGGTCTTGCATTTATATCGATTGCGTGAAATTGCCGGTAACTCGGGTATGGTCGAATTTGACGAGCGTTGGGACTTTCGCGTTGGTTTATTCATTGGTTGCTTTTCGGGCCTGCTGATTGTCAGCGTGACCGGTGTCGGTATCGATATGGTCTTATATGCAGCACTCGTATTGCTATGTCGCGCGGACCTAAAAATTGCCATCCCGACTTCAGTTGTCATCATGGCGTTTACATCCGTTCTGGGAATTGTTGTCAAGAATTTAACTACGGGGTTGCAACCGCATGTCTATGAACACTGGTTGGCCGCGGCACCGGTGGTTTGTTTGGGCGCGCCACTGGGGGCTTGGGTTGTGCAACTGATCGGTCGCGCACCAACACTGTTTGTCGTGTCCATTCTTTGTGTTGGACAGTTTATTTGGACATGTTATGCCGAATGGGACTTGTTGGGATGGAGTGGCACGGCGATTTCTTTGGCGGCGGTCGGTGTGTGCTTGTTGATTTTCGAACGCCTCCGCGCATGGGGTCTTCAACTGGTTGCCGGTCGGCCGATTCGGCTTTAAATGTTGTACTGATGTATAAGTTAGATTTAATGGTCTCAAAACTGATTTTGGATTAATTATTCGCGCTCAAAAAGATTTGAACGTAATCTGACAACTTCGAGAGTCCGTTTTAAGGAAAACGGTCTGCACCACGAATAGTTCAAACAGACGAATAGTTCAAACAGACATTTTTGGTTTGTGTCCAAAAGTGGAACGATTCAACACCGCCTTCTCGACCGAGGCCTGAGTGTTTCACGCCCCCAAAGGGAGTGCGTAAATCGCGAACTAACCAACCGTTAACCCATACGACCCCCGCATCGATTTGCTCAGCAACGCTCAAAGCGCGGTCCATGTCTTTGGTCCAAACACTGGCCGACAGTCCATAAGGCACGTCGTTTGCAATCTGCAAGGCTTGTTCGGTCGAATGAAAACGCTGCACGGTGACAACGGGGCCAAAGATCTCTTCTTGATTGGTCAGGCAGGATTGTGGCAAGTCGACAATAACTGTGGGCGCGATAAAACAACCTTGAGCACATCGTCCCGGCACATTGACGGGATGGCCACCGCACAGAATATTACCACCCAATTGCCGCGCTTTTGAGATCGCATTCATAATCTTGTCAAAGTGAGCGGCGGATACAACCGCTCCCAGATCAGACTGCGGGTCTTGCGGATCTCCGACCTTTAGATTTTGCGTTCGCGCCACAAAATCGCTAAGAAATCGATCGTAGATTGCATCCTCAACCAGGATCCGAGAACCGCATAAACAGATTTGTCCTTGATTTGAAAAGGAACTGCGAATGGTGGTTTCCAACATTCGGGAGTAATCGCAATCCGCAAATATCAGATTGGGATTTTTACCCCCTAATTCAAACGAAGTTTTTTTGAATAAAGGTGCCACAGTCGAAGCAATGTGTTGTCCCGTTGTTGTACCGCCGGTAAAAGAGATGGCTTTGACTTGAGGGTGCGAAATTAAGGCGTTGCCAGTAACCGACCCGTTTCCGTGAATCAAATTTAAGACACCCGCCGGCAATTCAGCAGCACAAGCGAGTTCGGACAGCATCCATGCAGTCAACGGCGTCACTTCGGAAGGTTTCGCGATCACGCAATTTCCCATCATCAGCGCCGGCGCTATCTTCCAGGTCAACAAATATAGCGGCAGATTCCATGGTGATATGCAGACCACTGGCCCCAAGGGTTGTCGCAACGTGACATTCCACGAACCATCGTTGTGATATGACTCGCTGGCGAACCCTTGAGCAGCCGCCGCAAAGAACCGGAAATTTGTCGCGGCCCTAGGGATATCGACCAATGCCGCTTGTTTGATCGTTTTGCCGTTATCGCGGCTCTCTGCTTGTACCAACTGATCGGCGTGTTGTTCGATTAAATCAGCTAACTTGAATAAGTATTTCGCCCGTTTCTCCAGCGGTGTTTTGCGCCAACCTGCAAAGGCACGATTTGCCGATTGAACCGCGGCATCCACGGTTGCCGAGCCGCTTTGGGGCAATAAGGCATAGACTTCACCGGTCGCCGGTTCCCGGTTGTCAAGCCAATCGTTTTCAATGGGCGGAACCAATTGGCCGTCGATGTAATTGAGAATTCGAATCAGAGACATTGAGTTCGACCTCCATCGACAGGCAGATTGATCCCGGTAATGTAACTGGCCGCGGGCGAAGCCAGAAAAGCGATTGCCGCACCGATTTCGTGAGGCTCGGCAAAACGTCCTGCGGGAATCGGTCGCAACATTTGGTCGGCAGCTTCGTTAATTGTGATCCCTTTTTTTTGTGCCGTCGATTCCAAGATGCTTTCTAATCGAGCGGTCCGAGTAGCACCCGGCAAAACGTTGTTCACAGTAATGTTGAAAGGTGCCAGCTCGCCGGCCAGTGTTTTGGCCCAATTTGCCACCGCGCCGCGAATCGTATTGGACACGCCTAGTCCTGGGATCGGTTGTTTCACGCTGGTCGAAATCACATTGATAATGCGTCCGAACTGCAGAAGTTTCATGCCCGGCGCGACCAATTGCACCAGCAATCGATTGACTAACAAATGTTGCTGGAAGGCCGCGATGAATTCCTCGGCAGCTGCGCTGGCCACCGCTCCCGGAGCCGGTCCACCGGTGTTATTTACCAGAATTTCAAATTGGCCGCGTTCAGAAATAGCGGCATTAATTACGGTTTCGAGTTGGGACAGGTTGGTGTAGTCAACGGCTGCAACCGCATGATGCTGGCCCAAATGCACTGGCAATTTTTCGACTGCAGACTCAAGACGTTCGCGATCGCGCGCGACCAACGTGACCTGTGCTCCCAAGCGGGCCAATTCGATCGCTGCGGCCAATCCAATCCCTTGGGAGCCTCCGCCGACAAGGGCCCGCTTTCCGGTTAAGTCAAGTATCATGGTCAAATTCCTAGATGTAAATCACAGGCCAATTGCCAGCGGTTCACTGTAATGAAAATAGCGACGCGACGGGCTGAAGACACCAGCCCCGCCCCGCAATAATCGGGCATTGTAACACGGCGTCGCTCGGTCACAGCACCCGGCCCCGAAAAAACGCGGCTGATTTCGATCCGGTTGACTTAGGATCGATTGCGCATAAGAGTTCAGTTAGGATCAGGGTTTAAAAAATGGAGGGCGGTCGAACATGGCGGACTCAAATCTAAATCAATCAGAGGAACGACTCTCAACTCATTGGATGCAATCCATCGATTGGTCGCAAGGATTCTCATTGGCCAAGCCCGCCCGTTTTGACCGTGAGGCTTTTGATCCCTTTGGCGTAGGCGCAGCTCAATGCCGCGTCTTGGAAGCGGGCAAGTTCATTGGCGATACACGTCGTGGGGGCAGTTGCAATGTTAATCAAGTAAGCTGGATTGCCCACTGCCACGGCACTCATACCGAATCGATCAGCCACATCGTCGATGAATTGATCGTTGCGTTTCAAGTTATCCCCAATCGACCACTTCGAGCTCGCGTCGTCAGTGTCAGTCCTTGCAGTCTTGAACAATCGCACGAGACTTACGATGGTCGTTGCGACACGGCCGATCAGGTGATTACGCGAGGCGCTCTCCTGGAAGCCTGGAATCAAGTGATAATGGCGAATGCACAAATCGAGGGACAAGTCGAAATGGAGCCCGGACTGATCGAAGCACTTGTGATTCGAACAGGTTGGATCCAAGCGTCTGATGCAGCCAGTTCGCAGAATGATTTCTCACCTTATTTTACGAACGAAGCGATGCGGTGGATTGTTGACCAAGGAATCACGCACTTACTGGTCGAATCGGCATCGGTTGATCGCTTGGAGGATGACGGACGATTGATTAACCATCGGATTTTTTGGCAAGTGAATGCTGGCGAAAAATCGATCGAAACACGATCTCGAATCGACGCCACAATAACCGAATTGATCGCTCCTCCGGCCCAAGTGACCGATGGTGATTACGCTTTGATGTTGTCCGTAATTCCTTGGGAACTGGACGCGGCACCTTCGCAGCCTATTTTGTTTCGAATCCGAGTTGAGTAGAACAAGTCGCGACGCGTACTTATTCAAACGGCAATTGAGGCGTATAAACAGGCAAACTAATTTGTGCCAAGCCAGAATCTGGCAACTACGAGGTAGGACGTTTGTGCTAGGCCAGAGCCTGGCAACTACCAGGCGCAACGTTTGTGCCAGGCTGGAGCCTGGCAGCTACGAACTCGAACATTGGGTTGTAAAGGTCGCTGCGTTTCCCTGGTCGCGCCGT
>JBGSMY010000250.1:0-11916 GCA_041739975.1 Pirellulaceae bacterium | reverse complement strand
CAATGGTGCTGAAGATCCGCGTGGAGGCTTCATAAGCCTTTTGATACCGCGACATTTGGATCATTTCTTCATTGAGATCGACTCCAGAAACCGCGTCGCGTTGTTTTTCCAAGTCGGACTTAACCTGTTGCAACTGAGCCTCGATGCTAATCGTGATCCGTACGCGACTGCCGATTTCGGTGGTGACATTTCCCAAAAATTGTTCAAAACTTGCTTTGCCATCAATCGTAAGTTCGGACTGCAAGTTGACCATTGTTGACAAATTGGCCGTGTCGCCCAATTCAATCGATTTGGCCGTGGCCAAGCGATCCGGATGGCTGGTGATTTCCGGATTGACAACCATCGTGTAGGCATCGAATCCATTAAATAGCGAGTTCAGTCCCAACGCCGATAACAGTTTTGCCGGATCGGAATTCGCAACCAAATCGGTCGTGAATTCGTCGCCGCCGACAACCGTCCCGGAGTTGAATTGCAGAGAAACGCCATCGGCAATTGTCAACGGCTGGCCGGCTTCATAGCCCAAGCCAATATTGAGTTCTTTGACCAAGCCACCTGAAGCGTCGTACACGCGTGCGAGCAAATTGTTTTCGACGCCGACTTCGCCTGATCCAACAATCTCGACCCGCCACTGCGAATTGGCCGCACCGCTATATTGGCCGGAAAATACTGGCGTGGACGTCCCGGTAAAGCTCGTCAACCGCGGAATGGTTTCGAGTTGTCCCGTAAAGTCAAACTTATATCCGGGATTCGAGAATATATTCAATTGACCCGTTTGGGCATCCACGACCGCTTGGACACCTGTCGTCGCGCTGATTGCCACCGCTAAATCTGATAACGATTGAGTTTCAGGGTCAAAGGCAATTTTTGTCGTTTGTCGATTGCCGCCGGCATCAGTGACGTTCAAATATAAATCACCAGCAGTCACCGGGAATGGCAGTCCGGCTTGCGACAAAGGAATATCAGTTCGTGTAACCGGGTTATTGGACGAAAGCGATTGAAAAGGCCCCGCTGAACCAATACCTTGAGAGTGCGCTTGATTCATCTGCCGCACAAATTGCTGAGCCAATTTGTCCAGTTGAGATTGATAGTGATCAAACGTGTTGTTGTATGCATCCATCAACGACGCCAATCGTCCTTGTCCCGGAACAATGCCATCGCCAATGGAATCGATAGACAACGATAGTTCGCCGTTGTTATTGGCGATACTAAACTGAGTCGCCACCATTCCGATGGCCACGCGACCTCCACCAATGTTTAAACCCAAGCCATCGTCGACCATTTCATTGCGATTTACCCCCATTATTTCGGCGATTTGATTGATGACTTGATCGCGTTGATCGATTAAGTCATTGGGAACATGTCCGGTGGGGGCAACACGCATTCGCGATTCAATCGATGACAGGTCCTGCAATAGAAAATTTAAGTTTTTAACTTCTTGTTCAATTTGCACCCGCGTCTGATTTTTGGCGGAGGCTAATTGGGACGACATGGTGCGGAATTGATTGCTGAGTTGCGAGGCTTGGAATAATACGCCACTCCGCTGCGACGCGCTATTGGGATCCGTCGACAGTTGCGACAGCTCCGTGAAAAATTTGGAAAATTGTTCGTGTAACGAACCTGTACCGGAAGCAAACAGCGATTCGATCGTTTGCTCGGTTTGTAATTGTTGAGAGATCAGAGCCGTTTCGCCGACGGAGTTTGTCAACGAAGCTTCGAGGATGCCATCTCGGATACTGCGGATCCGATCGATGTCCATCCCACCCATTATAATGCGACCGTCGATACGATAGTCGGCGCGGGCCGACATCATCACTTCGCGGCGATGAAATCCAGGGGTATTGGCATTGGCGATGTTATGGGCGACAGAGTCAATCGCAAATTGATTGCCGCGCAGAGCGGTTAGGCCGATAGAGTATTGAAACATAGAATTAGCAATCCCTCTCGATCAGGGTTCCGGCGTCGCTCGGTAAACAATTCCCATTTGCCGAATAACAAGGACTGTTACCTGTTTGACCAGATATGGCCGAAATCAATTGTTGGTAAAATTCGAGACGATAGCCGAGAACCAAATGACTCCCGACCATTATCGAGCGAACCGCAAGTAACTTGTCCAACAAGGCCGCGCGGCGGGTGCGAATTTGAGCTTGTTGGTCGGGTTGCAACAATTGCATGAAGCGGGTCAAGTTCAGTGGTGGTGTCATGACCTGCCCGAGTTCGCGCTCCAAGTGCCCTAAACTGGTTTGTAGCGATTCTTGTTGATGTTGGATGCGCTGCAAAAGTTCGCGGAAATCGGTGGAAAGACGATCGCGGGCGGAATCATTTTCGGTCAGTAGATTGTCGTCTGCCAATGGTTCGTTTGCTGCGGGACTCGCGATACGGGAGTCGGAATCGTTATCGGATGTTTGTTTAGGTCGCAACATTCGATCGACTTGATCGCGAAACGAGGCACAAACGTCTTGCAGCGCCGAGAAATCGTCGAGCTGTCGATCGAGCAGTGTTACCACCGCTCGGAACATTTGTTCGACGGCCGAGGGATTCGGATGGAAGTTAGTTTGCGCGTTCATGACCATACCTCTCAAATTAGATGACAGAGTTTAAGGTCGCCAAACTTTGCTCTTGGTACAACTCGCCGATATCGCTGGCATCCAATGATTGCAAGTCGGCGGCGCCATAACCGGTGACCAGTTGTGCGATATTGAGCGGCGAATTTTGAGCGAGCGATTGGCCCATCATCAAATCAAATAGACCGCCATACACGTCACCGCCATCGCCACTGAACAATCCACCCTCTTCGCCTTCGATTTGCCGCATTTCCTTGAGCAACATCGACATGAAAAGGCTTTCGAACTCTGTGCCAACCTGATCCAATTGTTGCTTGGTGGCTTTGGCGTCGAGTTGCGTAAGGTGACTACCGGCATCGGGGTAAAATGGAATCAAGCCCGAGGTTTGCCCTGAAGATGTAATTGAATTCATGGTCAAAGCCGCTCCTGAATTTGACTATCTAAAATCGATTCCGGTTATTGTTCGACAAGTTCAGCGTGCAAGCTGCCTTGTTCGCGCAGAGCTTGCAAAATATTGATTAAGTCCTGGGGAGTGACTCCCAGTGCGTTCAACGCTTGTGCTAGTTCTCCGACGGTAATACCCTCGTTGATCACATTAAAATTTCCACCTTGTTCAACTGCCGTGATTTGCGTGCGCGGGACAACCACGGTATTGCCTTGGCCGAAAGGGTTGGGCTGTGAGACTTCGGGAGTCTCATTCATGGTGATGATCAAATTGTCGTTGGCAAACATTACCCGCGAGATTTTCACGTTATTTCCCATGACAATCGTGCCCGTTTTTTGGTTAATCACGACACGAGCGGGGACATTAGGGATAATTTCGAGGTTGCGGATGAGCGAGACAAACTCAATTTGTTGAGTGCGAAAAGACTCGGGAATTTCAATGACGATCGAACCGGGATCGATAGCCTTTGCATGATTTGGAAAAATTTGATTGATGGCGCTGGCAATTCGGGCCGCCGTCACGGGGTCTTTTTTCGAACCCTCTAAGAATAGAGTGACTTGGCGATCGTTGGGATTGGGTTGGCGGCAAACTTCCTTTTCGAGCCGTGCTCGAACGGTGGCAGTTGTCGGGTGGTTCTTGGATACGCTGCCTGCTGCACCTGAGGCGGCGAAGCCGCCGGCGACTAGTGGCCCACTGGCAATCGCATAGACTTCGCCATCCGGTCCGAGCAAATAACAATCCATCAACGTGCCACCCTTGAGATCAGTGGCATCATCTAGCGTGCTGACGATCGCCTGGATTTCTTCCCCGAGCCGGGCAAAGGGTGGAATGACTGCCTGAACGTGAACCAGCGAGGCGCTCTTTGCGTTGTCCAGGCGCGCGTCGAGACCAAACGCGTTTAACATATTCATCCGTGCGGACATCGTATTTATCGATCGTCCACCACTATTCAATAAACCGATGACCAGCCCAGTGGTACTTATATTGTTCTCGGGATAACCCAACACTTTTGTAATGTCCTGGATCTTGACGATAGTAACGCCTTCGATCCTCGCAGCGGCTTCGACGGGAGTTGAGGGCAGTGGGAGTTCTTCCATGCCGGAAGGATTCATAGCTGCGGGAGGCGGCAACGTATTGCCTCCAGGGCCCTGAGCGCTAACATTGGCAGCCATGCCCAAAATAACGCCGATACAAATTAAAATACGCATACTTGGAATCTGTTCACACTGCATCTCGCCCGTCATCAACATCGCTCCTTAGTTCAGGGGTTAACTAGAAGGGAAACCATTTGTTGGCCGCACGACCAAGCCAATTTTGATTGATAAACTTTGATTCAGTTCCATCCGATGCCAGTTTGATTTCGAGTTGTGAAACCAACTGCGAGGGAATGGAGTTTTGCGAGGTAACATCGACTCGCCGAACGATCCCGGACACATACAGCGTGCGAGTGTCACCTTCCAGTGTGATCGTTCGTTTGCCGGAAACTAACATGTTGCCGTTAGGTAACACATCAATCACATTGACGGAGAAACGGTCGACATAACCGCGTTCACTCTTCAATTCTGTATTGCCATTTAATTGGCGTTGCGCTGCAGTTTGTTGATCGGTATCCAGACCCGCCGAACCTGTCCCAAGCAATCCCGCTAAGCTAAATGAACCAGAGGCCGAGGCAGCACTTCGGCCTTGTTTATTGAGCAAGCGACGGTCTTTATTTTGGACATCAGAACTTTCATTGATTTCAATGATCAAGGTATCACCCGCGTCCCTCGCCCGATTGTCAATAATCGAGCTGCGATGTCCAGGCAATCGCTGTTGCCACAGCTGTGCCATTGCGCAATCGTTGAACCCTATCAAGAAAGTGCCAAACGCCAGCACCGGGAATGCAGTAATAAAATTGAGGTGTCGCAAAAATTGGGAATTCATGGTTTCACTCGAAAATCTAGTTGTTGATCTGGGAATTACTGAATGTGCAGGCGGATTCAGTTTTGGGCCTCGAATTTAGTTGACGATTTCGACTGTTTGCCCATCTAAAATTCGGCCCCACAGTTTGACTCTCGGATTTTTGGGATTGCGAACTTCGATCACATCACCGACAGCACCTTTTTGCAAGGCTTGCCCATTGCGCAACTTCAAGGTTACCGGGCCAGAATTGACGATCAGAGTTACCGTTTGATTGTTGCGAATAACCATTTCACCTGAAGATTGACCGCTTTGTTGACCAGCGCGCCTTGAGACGTTTGTCGACGAATTAGTAGGCAGCGCGGCCGGCAACGGCAATGGCAAGGCTGCCCTGTCAAGACTGGCATTTGTCTCTGGTGGCATTAGTTGCTGATCACCTATTAATCGACTCGGACCCGGCTGGGAATTGGCTAGATCAACCGGTTTGTACTGACCATCGATTACCGAATTGGCGTGGGCGATTGTCGCCTCGGAACTGAACGCAAACCCTGGTCGTTGCGCTGCTTCCGATCGGATAGTAGAAACTTCAGCAGTCGATTGCAAAGGCTCGGCAACTTGGTAATGAACCGGTTGCACAACACTTGTTGCATCTACGGCATCGGATGTCCAATTAAAAGGCAAAGTTAGCTTAACCGTCTTGGCCGATGGCGTCGTCAGCTCAACGTCTAAACGTTGCAATTGGTTACTAATAGGTGCTTCGGGGTAGCGGATGGCCCATTGGCATTGATCGGGATGGCATTGGGTCGACAGCAGGGATTTTATATGGCTCGGCAATACCGAGAACTGGATCGTTGCTTCGGGGACTTTCCAGTACATGGCCAGAGCATAGCGGCAGCGCGCAGTGATCGTCTCGGCGATGGCTTGCGGATCGACGGTGAAGATATCGATGGTTTCTGGCCCGGTGATTTCAAAAGAGTCATCGGCTATCTTGGCCAATCGAATTCGATAATACAATTGCTTGGAATTATATTGTGTTTGCAGCCCTGTTCGATCGAATTGCTCAACATCCAAACTTGCAATTTTTCGTTGGAGTTGTTCACTTCCGCCCTTGATGGTCGCGATATCTTGTACCCGGATAATAGTATTGCGAGTATAGATCGGTCGATCGAGCATCTCGATTTGTACCGTTGAATATGCAAAGGGTATTGTTTGAGCGGTTATTGTGACCGCTGGACAAACGAGGGCCAGCGCCAACCAGAAAACAATTCGAACAATCGCATTTTGCCGTAAGGCTATTCGATCACAATGGTTTTCGCCGAGCGGGTGCGTCGGGATAACGAAATTAGACAGTTTTAAGCTCATTGATAGACACCTTATTACCGTACTAATTGACCGGTTGTCGACAACATTTCGTCGCCGGCGCGGATTGCCCGGGAGTTGATTTCGTAAGCTCGTTGAGCCGTAATCAGATTGACGAGTTCAGAAACGACTTCAACGTTTGATCCTTCCAAAGCACCTTGCCGCAAAGTTCCAAAACCCAAATCGCCGGCAAAACCTTGAATTGCGTCTCCAGATGCCGCGTTCTGTTGGTACGTATTACCTCCGAGATTCTTAAGACCTGAGGGATTCGGAAAACGAAAAATTTGAATTTGACCAGCCTCGGAGTTCGTGGTTCCGTCGAAATAGCTCACCACTCCAGTCGAGCTAATTGAAAACTCCGAAGCTTCCGGCGGAATGGTGAAGGACGGGGACAAAATGAAGCCATCGCCCGTGACAAGTTCACCTAATTGATTGCGGTTGAACGAGCCATCGCGGGTATAACGGACTTCTCCTGACGGCGTCGTTACCTGAAAGAACCCATCGCCTTCAATTGCCACATGGGAATCGCTGCCCGTATCCGTGGCAACCCCTTGGGTAAACGAATTGGCTGTACCCACAGCCCGTGTACCATTGCCAATTTGCAACCCAATCGGAGCGATTTGACCCTGACCGACCGCCGCACCGGGCTCTTTTCTTACGTCATAAATCAAGTCCGAAAAATTGATATGACTTTTCTTAAACCCCGTGGTGTTAACGTTCGCCAGATTGTTGGCCGTGTTGTCGATAAGCAACTCTTGCGCTCGCATGCCCGAGGCGCTCGAGTAAAAAGCTCGCAACATGTTGGAATTCCTTTTCCGATTTCAAAATCGCTAAAATGCTAAACTGAATTCATTCGTTCAAACCTTGGCGACATCTCGACAATCCAACCGTCAGCTATTGCTATTAACGATAGTGTTGTTGAATGGCGTCAGACAACGTTCGAATCGATCTTTGTGCCGCTTCATACAAACGACTGTTAACGATTAAACCCACAAGTTCTGTAACTGGATGGCCGTTCGACAGTTCTCGAGATCCTTGCATTAATGTGGCGCTCGACTGCGTTTCGGCCAAATTCGCAGGAGCCTCAAAAAATGATTGCCCTTGTGGAATCAATTGCCGGTTGTCAGCAAAGCTCACAATTCGCAACGTCCCCAACTCTTGCCCCTGAGCAGAAATTAAGCCTTCGGGACTGATGGTGATTTCGCGCTCTGAAATTCCAGGAGGGATTACAATGGGGCCGCCAGTTCCCAGAACCGGAAATCCTTCCGGGGTTTGCAATTCGCCTGCACCCGATCGTTGGAACGATCCGCCTCGAGTAAACCAAGTTTGATTCTCCGGACCTTGCACGGCAAAAAAACCATCACCAAATAATGCGACATCTAAACTTCGTTCGGTGTTTTGCACATTGCCTTGGGAAAAGTCGATCGACTCGACGGCGACTTGGGTTCCTAAGTCCGCGTATCCCTCACTGGCAGTAGTCGAATCGGCCATCCGCTGTTGAAAACTCATTACGGCGCGCCGATGGCCATTGGTCTGCAAATTGGCCAAATTTCCCGAAATCATTTCTTGTTGGCGGGCAATCACATTCATTGCCGAGGCGCCATTTTCGAATCCACGTAACACGCTGATTCCCCCTTGTGGATATCCAGCACGAAAGCCAGCCCAATGCCTGCGGACAATGGGTCATTGTCAAAGTTCGACTGGTAACGGTTAATCCGATCAAGAAAATATTTCCGATTGTTGCGAAAATTCTGCTTAGGTAGTTTGTGAGGATCTTGCCGGTTGTGACGCCGCGGCTCTTTTAGTGTCGCGAGAAGTAGTCGGCTTCGGAGTGTGTGAGTTATTTGTGAATGGGTCGTGGCCGCCGGAGTTTCACCGGCGGCGTAGTCTAGCTGCCAAACTTTGTTCCCTGCCAACGAGGCGGTCGTGGCCGCCAGTGTTTCACCGGCGGCGTAGTCTAGCTGCCAAAGTTTGTTCTCTGCCAACGAGCTGGGAAGGTCGCCAAGTTCGTTCGATCGACGTCAATTTCGCAGCTTTTAGCGACACGTCTTGGCAGTTCTTTCAAGTTACAGGAAACTTTTACCACAGCTCTTACAAGGACAGACAGTTAGATTTCGCCCTTAAATCCACTTTTTAAGCTGCTGCTAGCAATTACCAGCAATCGGACGATTGGAAAAAAATTCACACAAGCGACCCAGAACAGTTGGTTTGATTAAACAAAGTGTGAAGGAGGGCCGATAAGTTGTAGGGATCAGGTAGGTTCTGCCGATCAGTGCGATTATACACCTTGAATTTACTCCTTTGATGACTTCGCCTAACCGGAAAATCGGTTAGACCGGCTGGGTTTACACCTAGCGCGGTCACTGCTTGATCTGGCTGCTCAAATTGACAGGCAGCTGAGTTCGCTTGGGAAATTTCCAATAGGGAAGACCCGGCGGTACTCACGCGCTATGAGTTCGCCAGTGGATTTCGAATGTGCACAGCTAACTCCCACAAACCATGGGTAAATGTGATTTATGGCGGCTGAAGAAAACAAAGAAGCTGGTGAGAAAAAAACCGGCAAAGGCGGATTGATCAAAACGGCTGTGGTGGGCGTGTTGGCGATTGGCGCCGGTGCTGCGGCACCGATTGTGATGCAGAAACTTAATCCCCCAACACAAACTCAAAGTGACGAAACGAAAGCCAAACCGGTGTCCACCCTGGCCATTCCAGAAGCCAACGACAAAGTCACTTATATCGAATTCGAAGAGGTGGTCGTAAATCTAAATGAACCGCGATTCAATCGTTATTTAAAGTTGAGTCTATCGCTGCAAGTCGCTGAGTCGCAGAAAACGGAAATAGAAAAGCTGCTCACCGAACGAAAAGCGGTGCTCAAAAACTGGTTAATTAGCCACATTGCGGACAAGACAGCCGAGGACATTAAGGGCAAGTTCGGACATAACCGACTTCGTCGCGAGGTTCACGATTTTTTCAACGCTACATTGTTTGACGATGGCATTGAGCGCATCCAAGACATTCTATTCCGGGATTTTGGAATTCAATGAGTGACACGATTGTCAAGCCATATGATTTTCGCAAGGCGGGTACAGTCGAGGAACCCTTGGCCCGTTATCTGCATTTGTGGGGCACCAAGGTCGCTGGCATGTTTCGCGAGCGTTGGTCTCACATTGCTCCGTCGCAGATTCAAGTCTCGATCGAGCGATGCGTCACTCAGCCATTCAAGGTTCTCGTCGAGGAAATGGGTGAAACCAGCATCGGGGCAATTATCAATGTGCCGTTGGGGCAACTGTCAACGATGTTAGTCACTGAAACTTCCGATTTATTGGCGCTAGTACTTGAATTACTTGCTGATCCGCAAACATCGCGACCGGCACCACGACCATTGACATCTGTCGAAATGAACTTAGCTCAAATGATCTTAGAAGAATTCACACTGAGTTTGGGCGAAGGCTGGCCGCAAAAAGATTCTTTGAACTGTAGCTTTCAGGCCTTGGATCCGCATCCACACCACAATCGGATTGTCGGTGGAAACGATTTTGTTATTGTTCAAATGTTTCATATTGACGCTGCGGCGGGACGGTCTACTTTTAGCTGGGCGATTCCTCGTGACTCGTTATCGCGTTCCATCGAAACCTTTACGGGGCCCTTAACGGTGAAACGTGAAGGTGTTAATGCCAACATTCGCGAACCTTTGATGAGCGTGCCGGTTGAGGTTGCCGTGCAACTGGGGACAGCCAAAATTCCGATGACCGAGTTGTCGTCATTAACGCCTGGGGACATCATCGTATTGGAACAGTCTATCGATGATCCACTCACAGTCACGGTTGATGGTTTGCCGCGGTATATGGGTTGGCCAGGCCGTGTGGCCGATCATCAAGCATTTTTGATTCAATCGTTGTTGCCACGGAAGTAACTATGTCGACGGATCAAGTAAATTCTGAAACTGCGGCCACGGGCGGGGCGCCGGGGGGCGTGCCAGTGCAAGTGCCAGAGTTTCCGCCGTTGCAGGCCACTGCGACTCCCGGTCCACCCGCAGACTTGAATCGGTTTTCTGAAGTTCAGGTGACCGTCTCTGCGGAACTCGGGCGAACCAAGGTCTCCATCCAAAAACTATTGCAAATGGGAGTGGGTTCCGTCGTTGAGCTCAACCGTCCGATCTCCAGTCCCGTCAATCTGGTTGCACAAGGTGTTCCATTGGCGTGCGGCGAAGTCGTGGTGGTCGACGGATGTTTTGCGATTCGGATTAAAGAAATTTATTCGGGGGATATGAATCGAGTCTCAGCCGACTCGTAATTCAAAGGACTTTGCACATGGCACTCAATTTCACGACACAAGGCACCAACTCGATTCCAGCGCTTATTGCGCTGGCGCGAAGTGTTTGCATTGGCGCGGCATTGATTTGCGGTTTTTTTGCCACCCCGCTTATTTATGCTCAAGGCAATGCCTTGCGGTCGGCCCGGAGCGCGAACACTAATGATTCGCAGTTTAACGCGTCTCCAAGTCAAACAACGACAATGCTCAATCAATCCGCCGCAACACCTAATACCCTTTCTAACTCGTCGAACTACTCTGTACCTAAAAACCCAGCTGCAACCCAGTCGGAATTAGGCTCGGCACTTTTTCGCCAGTTGGAATCGACGATTTTTAAGGAGACGCAGGCCACCCAAACTTCACCTTCTGCAAGCGCGGCGACGGTCCTCGCGGCCCAATCGCATCGCGAAGACGCCAATCATGCCGACCAAATTTTTCACGACCCACAGGTCGCACCCGCTGCGGCCCAGATGCTGGCCACAGGCAGTGAAGGCGTAAAACTAGCGGTTGATGCCTTACCCACCACGGTGCCAACCGACCCATCGGTCAGCAAGCCATTGACGACCGAATCGCTGGCGGCAGCCTCTGATACATCGCCGGAGCCATTTCAAGGTTTCAATAGCTTGCAGCTTGGTGAAACTGTCAAGAAATTAGCAATTAACACTGGCTTAGTGCTGATGGTGGCTGTCGCTTTCATCCTCATTACCAAAAAAAACAAAACAGGCATTGCGAAATTAACCAAGCCGCAAAAGTCCGCCGCGGTTTGTCAGGTTGAACAAACGATTAACTTGGGCGGCAAATCAATATTAAAAATTGTGCGCATTGGCACACAACAATTGGCCATTGCGATGGATTCCGGGGGGATCAAATCCGTCGTCTCATTGACCAGTGGTTTTGAAGACGCGATGGACTCGGTTAGCGAACCGGAGACACCGCCGAATCTCGACCATTTGCTTGAGATTATGAAACATCTCGATTTGGGACGCGAAAAGTCCAAGGCGTAATTGCCTTAGACCGCAACGCTGCGTCAATTGACGTAGCGGTTCTGATTCAAGGAAGAACGAGAGCCCGGTATGGATCCCTTATTTTTTTTAGCGCAATCGGCTGAACCGCCGGATTGGGAACAATTGACTCCGCCCATGCAAGTGGCGTTGTTTTTAGGTGCGCTGAGTTTTGCCACCGCCATTTTGGTCAGCGTGACGGCGTTTACGCGAATCATTATTGTTCTTTCATTTGTCCGACGCGCATTGACGACGCAGGAAATTCCACCAAACCCTATTATCATGGGGCTTGCTCTCTGTCTTACCTTGTTCGTAATGGCACCGACGATCGAAAAGATCC
>JBGSMY010000232.1:0-17464 GCA_041739975.1 Pirellulaceae bacterium | reverse complement strand
ACTTTGTTCCCTGTCAGTAGACGACAATTCATCAATTACTTGTCTTGCTTCCATGTCAGTTAAGCTTTCTTGCATTTTTCGTATTAGATTAGTGCGAGACCATTCGATTCGTTTTCCGTACAGGCCCCGCTTCGACTTGACAACTTGCGGCGATGCACCTTAAAAACCAAGCAAAAACGCTTCTCGCAAGTTGCACGACCTCCTTGCCGGCGGGAGCGAAAGTTTGATAGCTAAAACCTTCCTTAAGTGTCTTCCTTGCCAAACCGCCCCTTTAAATCCACTAATTTCTACCGGTTCTACCGGTTAACGAGCGTGTCACCCGCGTTGTCGTCGATTGATTGACGGCGGGAACGAGTTCTTCGTTGACCCTCACCGAATTCGTTTTAAAATGGAGTCACAGTTAATTGGTCGATTCGGGATCACTGCGACGGGCTCCCCGTTGTCGACTGCAAGTTGGGTTGACAAAGGGTGGATGTTAATAAAGCTGAACCGATCGCGGTTATTTCGATCCGTCGCCTAACATTTTGATTGCTTGCCAACAATTCAATGATGGGTTATCGGTGATTTGAAACAGGACGATTTTATGCAGAGAAGGGGCTCAATATGACCCGCTTTTTAACGGCTTTGCCTGTCTACAACGAAGTCAACAACGTCAATAATGTTCTTGATCGCGTCGTGGAACGAGCAAGCGATGTTTTAGTTGTCGATGATGGTTCGCGCGATGGCACCGCTGATTTGTTGCGACCTCGCCGGGACATTGCCTTGATCACGCATCCGGTCAATCGAGGTTACGGAGCGGCCTTAATTTCTGCTTTTCAATATGCGTTACGCGAGAATTACGAGTTATTGATTACGATTGATTGTGATGGACAGCATGAACCTCAACGCATATTGGATTTTGTGGCAGCCTACGAAAAATCGCCGGCCGACATAATCTCCGGAAGTCGATATTTGCAAGACTTTGCCACCGGGCATACCGCGCCAGTCGGCCGACGGCGAATCAATCATCACATCACACAGATCCTCAACGCCAGGTTGAAACTGAATTTAACCGATGCCTTTTGCGGATTTAAAGCCTACCGAGTTGCGGCCTTGCCAAAATTAAACTTGACCGAAACCGGATATGCGATGCCATTGGAATTGTGGGTGCAAGCCGCATGTTCGGATTTCCGCATCGAGGAGATTGCGGTTCCGCTGATCTACCTCGATGAGACTCGAAGCTTCGGTGGAAATCTGGATAATGAAAACACTCGCCTGAAATATTATTTGGATGTTATCGAGCGCAGTTTGGCAGCGCTGCCTTATGACTGTTCAAAATCAGGCCACTATGTCCCAACTCGCTAACGAGGATGGAGCCGCGCTTGAGGCGTTAGCGACGACCCGGCGGCGATTGCGTGCGCCGACGCGGGACGGCGAAATTTTGGCTTTACCAGATTTCGATTCGATCGGCGATGTGGTTCGCAGTAACCAACAGTTAATGTCGACTTGGTCGATGACTCTGGATGGGATATCTCTGTCTCAAATTCAACAACTGGCGCGTAAAGAGTTGCGTGAATTGGCTGAGGCTTATACGCGAACTTATCGCAACTTAGATTGGACAGAGAACAACGGACCCATCATTTTGGCCGGACATCAACCCCAGTTGTTCCACCCCGGTGTTTGGATTAAGAATTTTGCGGCGTCGGCAATTGCCCAGCAAACGGGTGGGCACGCCTACAATTTGGTCGTCGACAACGATCAATCGCCATCACATTTAACAATGTCGGTTCCGCAGCTGGATTCGAATGGAAAACTAATTCGCGGCAGTTTGCAATTAGATCAACCTGGAATCGAATTGCCTTTTGAAAACCGACAAATTGTCTCCCGTGAAATCTATAACACGATTCCGGACCGAATTGCCCAATCAGTTAGCCCTTGGGTATCTAACCCATTGGCCCTTGCGTTAAAGCGACACTGGTTTCACGCCGATAAAGTAGACTTTCGGTGGGGAGCGGCCGTGGCGGCATCGCGCCACGCGTTAGAGGGCGAGCTCGGATTGCAAACCGCCGAGTTGCCGATAGGCCGATTAGTACAGGGCCGGGCATTTGCTCATTTTATAGCTGAAATCTTGGTTAGATTGCCCGAGTTTCAATCGGTCTATCAACAGGCTCTCCACAATTATCGCGCTCGCAACCATATTCGCAGCATGGCACATCCCGTCCCCGATTTAAAGCAATTTGGCACTTGGTGGGAAACACCATTTTGGACTTGGCGTTCTGGCCAACCGCATCGGCGACCCTTGTTTGCCGAATTTGTTTCGAATACGGTGCGGCTCAGTGATCGGGTTGATTGGCAGTTTGAAATCCAATCTCCGCGATGGTCGGACGCTATTTACGACTTGCAACAGTCGGGTGTCGCAATTCGCCCTCGCGCCATCACGACGACATTGTTCGCCAGGATGGCGTTGTGTGATCTCTTTATCCATGGCATTGGTGGCGCCAAATACGATGAAATTACCGACCAATTGTTCTTGCAATTTTGGCAAGTTCCACCGCCACAATTCATGACATTAACCGCTACCATGCTATTGCCCCTGGGGATCGAACGTGTCTCGAGAGCGCAAATTGATTTGATTGATCAATCGATTCGCGAAACTCGTTTTCAAGCCGAGCAATTTGAACAACAAATTGAACCCAAACATGCCGAACGTTTCCGCCAATTGCGGCAGCAGAAGTTGGTTTGTCTGGCAGCGATTCCCGATCGTTATCAACGGAAAGCATGGCATCGAGAAATTTCTGCGATCAATCACGAACTCTCCGAGCTTGTTAATCCCCTGCGGTTGCAACTCTTGCAAAAACGCGATGAGTTGATCCGGCGATTGCCTGAATCACAAGTCGCTCGCTGGCGTGAATTTGGATTTGCGCTTCATTCGATGGGACTGGTAGAAAAATTGCGGACGTGTGTCGGGTGGGAATAGCCATCAAAATTTCGCCCCTGCTAGTTCGCCGACCAACTCGCCGGCCAGGGGGCGAAGTTTGACTGCTAGGAGCGTGGTGTTTGATTTAAACTTTTTGCAACCAGCTGTCGCAACTCGGATAGGTTTGCAAGTTCACCACAGGCAATGGCCTGAACTAATCCGTTGCCGATTGCGGTGGCTTCATAGGGACCAGTGATAACCGGACGCTGGCAGTACTGCTCGGCCAATTGATTGAGCAGTTGATTCTGGGCCCCGCCACCAACAATGTACAAACGCTCCATCCGCTGCCCCAAAGTTTGCTCAAGCTTGTCGAGTGTATTGCGGTATGCGGACGCCAAACTATCCAAACACAAACGGACCGTTTCGCCGGGTGATCGCGGAACTCGTATACCGTGTTCCGCCGCATAACGCTCAATTTTTTCCGGCATGTTACCCGGTTGTTGGAATTCAGGAAAATTGGTGTCGAGAACTTCGCCAGAAGCGGGCGCCAATACCGCTTGGGCCGTCAAATCGGCATAAGTCCAAGCTTGGACTTGACGAGCCCAAGCGCGACGACACTCTTGCACCAACCACAACCCGGCGATGTTTTTTAGAAATCGGATCGTGTTGTCAACGCCCGCTTCGTTTGTAAACATAACGTCTTGGGCTCGCTGGTTAACGCACGGCGCCGACAACTCGGTGCCAAGCAGCGACCAAGTTCCACTAGAGAGAAACGCCCAAGGTTCTTGAGCGGTTGCAGGTACCGAAGCCACGGCACTGGCCGTGTCATGAGATCCGGGGGCAATCACTTTGACCGATGTATTTAATCCGCAGATATCGCAAACGGCAGACCGTAAATTTCCCAAAACACTGCCGGCTGGGACAATCGCGCCCAATGCAGATGTAAACAACCCCAATGGTTCCAAAAGCTGTTGTGACCATTGACCGGAGTGAATATCGAGCATCTGGCTCGTGGAGGCAATCGTTCGCTCAACCACTGCGTTGCCGCACAACCAAAAATGCAACAAGTCGGGCATAAAAAGGAATCGTTTGGCGGCGTTCCATTGATTGGGGCTCTGCTGTGAATGAGCATACAACGAATACAGCGAGTTGATCGCCATCAACTGGATGCCTGTCGTTTGGTAGAGTCGATCTGCCGAAAATCGCTCTAAGACTTTTTCGTAGAACGCCGGGTTGCGTGGGTCTCGATAAGCGTGAGGGAGACCGATGAGTTCATCGCGTTCGTCCAGCAAGCACCAATCGACGCCCCAGGTGTCGACTCCAACCGAGACCACATCGTGTTGTGCATCTTTTGCCCAAGTTGCGGCGGCTGTTAAACCACGCACAATTTCCTGCCAAATATGAGTGATGCTCCAATGTAGTCCGCTTGGTAAAGTCACCGGTTCGTGCATGAACCGGTGGATTTCGTGCAGGCCTACATGATCGCCGTCAATCCACACGGCAATGACTCGACCCGATTCCGCGCCCAGATCAATCGCCAAATGAATTTTCATCCACGTTGCCCCTGAGATTTACGGAACCAATGTCAACGGCGCCAACGCCGGCCATTTAACGGACAAACGCTTCCGGCAATCCGCCGTCAACAGCTAAAATTTGCCCAGTGGTTTTAGCGGATTTATCGCCAATCAAAAACATAATTGCATCCGCCTGATCACTTGGCAAAATAGGCGTCTTGATCAAAGTCCGTTCGGCATAGAACTGTGCCAATTTATCGCGCAGCGATTCCGTTGTTTCGCTTTCTGAAAAAGCGATGTTGTACTTGCTCAATGAGGCTATCACGCGATCGCGCGGGAACATCGATGAACCCGCAACTACGGTTGCCGGAGCTACAGCGTTGACGCGGACCAATGGCGAAAGTTCGATGGCCAATTCTCGCACTAAATGATTGGCGGCTGCTTTGGAAGCATCGTATGCCATGCTGCCCTTTTTGCTAACCATGCCGTTGACGCTGGTCGTGACTACCATGCTGCCAATCAACCCTTGCGACTTCCAAATTTGTTTTGCCACATCAGCCACCAAGAACGGACCAATCACATTGACGTCAAAGGTCAAACCCCAAGCTTCATCAGCGATGGAGCCATCGGGACGCGGCGAAACATAGATCCCAGCAGTGACCACCAAGTGATCGAGACCGCCGTAGGCCAACAACGTGTGCCGAAGTGCGGCACGGATCGATTCGCGTTTTGTCATATCAATCGGAGTGCTAATCGCGGGTCCACATCCGGAAATTCCCGATCCAGCCACACCAATACCCAAACCGTATTTGTCGGTAAGTTCGCGAGCCGTTTGCGCGGCGGCGGTGCCGTCGAGATCCGCACAAACAACATGAGCGCCTTCGCCAGCCAGTCGATGTGCCACCGATTTGCCGATGCCACTGCCGGCACCGACGACCAAAACGATTCGACGGGCCAATGGTTTTTCCGCAGGCATCCGTTTCAATTTGGCTTCTTCTAACAGCCAATATTCGATGTCAAACGCTTCTTGCTCTGGCAGCGCGATATAGCGGTCAATTGCCTCGGCACCACGCATCACTTCCACAGCACAATTATAAAACTCTGCTGTCACCCGCGATTCGCTTTTGGTTTTTCCCCAAGCAATCATGCCGACGCCAGGAATCAAAATTACGGTAGGGTCCGCTCCTCGCATGGCTGGTGAATCGGAATGTTTGCAACGTTCGTAATAGGCTGCATAGTCGCGACGATAGGTCGTTAACCCAGATTCAATTAGTTGTTGCAACTGCTCAATCGTACCGCCTTGAGGATTCCATTCGACAAACAATGGCTTGATCTTCGTTCGCAAGAAATGATCAGGGCAACTGGTGCCCAGTTCTGCCAAACGTGCGGCGTCATGGCTATTGACGAATCGCAACATCTTTTCGTCATATTGAACGGTGCCAATCATTCGCTGAGTTTGCGATAGCTTGCCACGGAGCCAAGGCAATAGTCGTTCGAGTAACAAGTCTCGTTCACCCGCCGGTAACGCTTGGTACTTGGCACCGCCAAAGGTCTTTTCACCGCGATCTCGTTGTTCGATATATTGTGCGGCCTTGTCAATTAAATCGAGACTCAATTCATAACAAGTCTTCGGATCGTTTGTGCCATTGATCAAGCCGTGTTGACCCAAAATGATGCCTTTGGCGTCTGGATGTTCTGTAGTGATTTTCTCAAGCGTCAATCCCAATTCAAAGCCAGGCCGCATCCAAGGTGTCCATTGAACTTCGGCTCCATAGATTTCTTGAGTAAGTTCGCGGGATCGCGCTGTTGCGGCAACTGCAATTACCGAGTTGGGGTGAGTGTGATCGACATGTGTCCAAGGAACAAACGCGTGAAGCGGTGTGTCGATGGATGAAGCGCGAGGGTTGAGATTAAAAGTGCAAAACGGATAGTACCCGACCATCTTATCTTCGATCGCCGTTTTCGCACCGCGCTGTGGCGCTGCGAAATAAATCGGCTTAAGTGCCTCCAGCTGGTCCATATAAAGCGAGGCGAAATTTTCAGCGGTGCTGGTACGTAGGTCACCGCCGGACCCTTTGACCCACAACACCAAACGCGATTGACCCGTCAACGGATCTTTTTCCACAATCTTGCTGGAAGTATTGCCGCCGCCGGTGTTTGTGATGCGACCGTCATCGCCCAAGATATTTGAGCGATAAACCAATTGTTGCAAGAGGTCAAGCTTGGCGACATGCGTTTCGTCCCAAGCGTAATTTACAAACTGGTACTTTGTCGTATCTGTTGCCATTTGTGCTGGTCCCTTATTTCTGAATCCAAGATCTCGATCGAGTATTTGGATCCGGGTCTCTGTTTCCCGATTTGTGTCCCCAATGAGTGCTGAGAAGATGGAGTATTTGTACGGAGCAACTCCAACTGAACACAGAAAAACTCAAGAGTCGTTTACCTTGATTTATCGGCCTAAATATACCCCAAGCGATAACGTTTCGTCACCCGAGATTCGTCAATTGACTTTGCAGATTTGCTAGGGGAAGAAACGGTGCCATCAGGTGCCTTTAAGGTGCAATCCTTTCCTCGCAAACCGCCATTGTCGATGGATCAACGATCGGACGAAGCGGAATTCGTAGTTCCACGAGGTGTCAACCACAAACCGACAATGATCAGTGTCGTCAACCACCAAATCAAATCACCCGACCACAAATAAAGACTGCCTTGGAATTGCGACTGTTTTCCGACGACCGGCATAATGCCAGTGTCTCGACGCGGGCCGACTTGACGAATGTAGCCGATTGAGTCGATGTCGGCAGATAAGCCGGTATTGGCCGCAACCCAAACGACGCACCGCATTTCGACCGCTCGAAAGACATTGCAGGCAAGATGTAAATCCAAACAACTCGTTCCGAAAAACCAGCCGTCATTGGTTAGATTTAACAAAATGTTGGGCGGCTGCCCGTCCAATTGAGCTTGCTTGACATGCTGACGAATAAGGTGTGGCACGGTACTTTCAAAACAAATATTGGGCAGTAACTTTAGGCCCTGAAACTCAATCACACTGGCTTGGCGACCGGCAGATAGACTTTTGCCGATGGGTGAAATTCGATCGAGCCAAGGGAACCAGTTCGCCAATGGAATGTACTCTCCGAACAGCACGCGGTGATTCTTGAGATACCTTTGCGAAATAACTCCCGGTCGATCGATCAAAGCCACCGCGTTGAAGTACTGTTGAGTTGTTGGATTGATCGAGTGAATACCCGTCAGCAATGGAATCGGTTGATTTGCTGCGGCTTGTGGCGATTGGTTAATATCGGCGGCGATAGTGACCGCTTGCCATGCTTCAGTCAGTGCTGATCGAGCCTCAGCCAAATGTCGTTGATCGTTTTCCGACAACTGTTGTTCTTGCGGGTCGGAAATATAATCGGGTTGCAAAAATGCCGTTTCTGGCCAGATCAATAGTTGCGCTTCGGGGTAGAACATTCGCGCTTGTTGAGAAAGCGATTGATACTGATCCCATTGATTTTGAAAGACACGGTGGGCCTCTTCTACTGAATCTGGAAACTCGGTGTCGATGGAGCCTTGAATGATTGCCGCGATAACTTGAGGAGTGTCCGGCGTTTCCTCCGATTTTATCAATCGAAATTGTCCATACAGGATTACTGTCGTAATGGTCGCAATTGCGGTGAACAGACTTCCCCAACGCCGCGGGGCTGATTTGGTGATGACCATACAAGCCGCGGCTGTGCCGAACAATATAATCGCAAAACTAACCAAATAGGCACCCCCGAGATCCGCCAATTGAATTGCAATGGGCAACTGGTACTGCGAGTGGCCAACCAGCGCCATGGCAAATCCAGTAATCACCCAACTGCGAAGCCACTCGGCAGAGGCCCAGGCGACCGGTAATGCCCACACTAGCGGCCAATGCCAACGCTGCACCAGCATTCTGGCCGAGCCGATCGCAAACAAATGCCAGAGGGCGAGGTAACCTGCCAGGAGGGGCCAAGCGATCCATAATGCAGGGTGTGGTAAAGGCAAAAAATACAGCGTACCCAGCCAAAACAAAAACCCGCCCAACCAAACTTGTAGTCTCCACCGATGGTCTGATTTTTTGCCAGCCAATAAATTGCATAATTTACTGCGGCGCGAGATGTTGGTCGCGCTCATCTCCGTCGCAACCGGCGAGTGCGAATTTGGCGCCCAGGCGACTAGTAACGCCCAAGGAATTGCAGCAATCCAGGCCAATGGCCAACACCCAACCGGTGGCAATGCCAGCCAAACTGCCACCGATCCGAGACTGGACAGAAACAATGGCAGTGCCCGATGATGAGACATCGATTGCGAGGCGGTAGTTGGACGTTGCGAGCGATGTTCTGCTTCCATGGCTTCCTTTAGACTTCTCCTGATCTCCCTCTCAGCACTCCAAGCCAGCACCAGATTTTAACGACTTACTCTGGACTGGAAACTCCAAGATGATGCTGATCAATCGACGAGATATAGAATCATGGCGAGTTAGGTCAGACAAGTCGAGAGCAGATCTTAGACATTGGCGGTCGACGCGCGCGGTTCAGATCTTATAGACACCGCTTTCCAGCTTTCAAACTGGCCGTTCTACCGGATAATTAAAGCACGCAGCTTGGTCACGCCGAAGAACGCGTAACCAAGCCGCATGGGCTGGATAATCCAATGCAATGACGCAATGCACGTACAACTTGTTAAGCTTCGTCGTCGTCATCTTTGACGTTGGATTTAGACATGATTTCTTGCTGGATATTGGGCGGCATGAAATCATAATGGCTGAAATCCATGGAATAGCTGCCCATGCCGCCAGTCATACTAGAAAGGGCTCGCGCATAAGTGGTGACTTCGCGGAGCGGCACAACGCAGTGGACCGTGGTGAAATTTCCACCGGCCGCTTCGCTGCCTGAAACTCGACCGCCGCGTCCCGACATGTCGCTGTAGATATCGCCGACGTTGGTTTCGGGAACTGTAATATCCAGTTTTACGATTGGTTCCAACAAGCTAGGGCGGGCTTTCTCAAAAACTTGGCGAAACGCATTTCGGGCCGCGGTTTTAAAGGCCGCTTCGCTGCTGTCGACATCGTGGTATTTGCCGAAATGAACTTCTATGCAAACGTCTTGAACGGGATATCCAGCGATCACTCCCGCTTCGATGCGTTCCGCGAATCCTTTGCCAATGGCCGGTAGAAAGTTTCCCGGGATTGTACCACCGACCACGGAGTCGACCCACAAGAAATTAGATTTGGGATCGTAATGATATTCTTTGATGGAGTGAAAACGATCTTTGGTGGCAAATTCCTTGATATCGGTCCCGCGAGGCAAGGGCCACATGCGAATGTGTACTTCGCCAAACTGGCCGCGCCCCCCCGATTGTTTTTTATGTCGATAGCTGCCTTCCGCGTTGGCTTGAATCGTTTCGCGAAATGCGATCCTTGGTTCTTTGGTTTCAACATCTAATTTGTCTCGTCTCAACAATCGTTCGCGGATAATTGTGAGATGCAATTCGCTCATTCCTGTCATCACCAGTTCTTTGGTTTGCGGATCGCGATCGAGATGAAACGTTGGATCTTCTTCGACAATTTTGTGCAACGCCCCGGAAAGTTTAGTTTCGTCATTGCGGCTCTTCGGCGTAACCGCCAGCGAGACCATGGGCGTGGGAAAGGCAATTTTCGGCAAGTGAACATCACCTAAAGTCGTGGAGGTGTGTAGGTCCTCCATTTTGGCAATCGCCAAGATCTCGCCGGGTCCGGCATAATCGAGTGGCGAGGTTTGTTCTCCTTGGACTTGCAAGAGCGGGCCTACTTTGACATTTTTTCTGGCCCCGGATGCATGAACGCTGTCGTCGCGTTTGAGGTGACCAGAGTACACGCGAATAAAACTAAGTTTTTGCACAAACGGATCGATTCGGGTGCGGAAGACTTCCGCGCACAGTGGTGCGTCAGCCTTCGGTTGCAGTTCGACCTCTTGGTCGTTGAGAATTCCGGAACGAGCGATGTCTTTCGGTGAGAGTCCACAACTTTTCAAGGCATCCAGCAATTCGGGCAAGCCGACTCGAGTTCTTGCTGAGCAGCAAACGATTGGTACTAGTGTCCCAGCGGCTACGGCGCGAACGATCAATCGCGACATGTCTTCATCAGATGGCATTTCGCCTTCAAAGTAGCGTTCCATCACGGCATCGTCGACTTCGACAATCGATTCGATTAATGGTTCGTTGATCGATTTAGGATCGATCACTGCTCCGCTGGTATCGTCGGGGACTTTAAGAGTGCTAATCACCCCGCTGAATTGAGCGCCGGTGCCGCGTGGGACATTGAGCAAAACGCATTGGGAGCCAAACGTTTCACGGATACTGTCAACCAACGACTGAAAATTGAAATTCTCGTCATCCATTTTGTTGATGACGATCATTCTCCCGATGCCGGCCTTGCCCGCTTCTTTGAACATTCGGCGTGTGTTGACCTGGATGCCGGCATGGGCATTGATCACAATCAGCGCCGTCTCAACGGCTTGCATCGAGCCAATCGCTTGGCCAACGAAGTCGGGATAGCCAGGGGTATCTAAGACGTTAAACCGCAACCCACCGTGTTCAAAGTGGGTCAGCGCAGCTTCGATAGAATATTTGTGTTTTTTCTCTTCGGGGTCAAAATCACAGATGCTGGAACCGTCATCCACGCTGTGATTGCCAGCGACGGCTCCGGTCATCATTAGGAACGTGTCCGCCATGGTGGTTTTGCCAGTGCCACCGTGACCGCACAGTACAATGTTGCGAATGGATTCCACAGTTGTCATAACGAGACCCTTTGTTAATGGAACAAGTAAATTCGCCTACCTCCCCGCCGCAGCGGCGAGCGCAGCGGGCAACGTGATTCGATGTTCATATAGTGCTCGGCCAACAATACAGCCAGCCAAATTGAGTTCCGCAAGACGACGTATATCGTCGTCCGACGTAACGCCTCCAGAAGCGATAATCGGTGTTGAAACGGCTGCAGCCATTTGCCCCATGGCTGAAAAATTCGGCCCCAATAACATGCCGTCGCGAGCAATGTCGGTGTAAACGATTGCCGCGATTGGTAACCGAGAGACTTGGACGGCCAGATCGAGTGCCGCCAGCGAACTAGTTTGCAGCCAGCCATGAGTCGCCACTAAGCCATCGCGTGCGTCGATTCCAACCACCAAACGGTGCGGGTAGCGCTCGGACATTTCGGCCAGCCAAGCCGGCGATTGCACAGCGCGCGAACCGCATACTAATTGGGCCGCACCGGCCGCTAAAAACCTTTGGATGATCGCTTCATCGCGAATTCCGCCACCAATTTGACAGGGAACGCCGACTGTCCGAATAATTTGCTCAATTAAATCAGCATTGGAACGTGGCGACGAATCAGAAGGGCATGACTTTTTCTGGGATTGCAGTTCCAGACAATCAGGCTCGGTTGTATTCGAATCGCTGGGGTCACCATGGGGTAAGTTGGGTTGTCGAGCCGCATCGAGATCGACCAAATGCAATCGCGGAGCGCCAGCGGCGACCCATTGGTGGGCCATGTCTAGAGCCGAATCGCTGTACGTCTGCTGTTGCTGGTAATCGCCTTGAACCAGCCGTACACATCTTCCCGCACGAATATCAATTGCAGGCCAAACTTGCATTTTGTTCGCCACTAATTCGGTCGCTTATGAACAGTTCTTAAAATATCCCACAGGAACCAACAGCCTGCAAGTATCCCGGCGGAGCTCACGCGATTTGTGACTACGGTTAATTGGTCTGAACAGTTGAGCAAGGCGAGAAATAGGGGGTACTAAAGCCTCGCGGGCCTAATTTGCGGGAAATGTATGCGATTATAAGATGGCAATTCGCCGGGGCACATGGAACTTCCGCACGTCGATGTATTCCATTCCGGCACGCCGCGCGGCCGTGATCCCTAGGTCCGAATCTTCGTAAACTAGGCAATCGTTCGCGGGAACTTGCATCCGTTCGGCGGCAGCCAAAAAAACGTCGGGATCTGGTTTGTGACGTGTTGTATCCTCAGCCGTGACGATGGTGGTAAACAAGTCTTGGCATCCAATTTGTTTAAGTTGCTGCAAAATGATGGATCGAAATCCACCCGAAGCCACGGCCAATGGAATCTTGCCAAAAAAATCACGGGCAATGGCAACGACGGGTTCAATCGGTTGCAGCAGATCGATTCGATCGACAAAGAATTGTTCTTTTTCGTGAGCGGCACGTTGCGCGTCAACATTTCGTTGTTGTTCGCCAGCCAACAATTGGACAATGCGATCCGAGGGCATTCCGCCCAACGAATAGAACCGCTCCTCGGGAAACTCGATACCATATTGGTCCATCGTATGTTTCCAAGCCACGTAATGCAGCGGCATGGAGTCGGTCAACGTGCCGTCGCAATCAAAAATAATCGCTTGATAATCGCGTGTGGGTTGTGCGGGATTCATGTTTGAAAAAATAAAAATCATTCTAACGTCTAAGCTGGTTTCGCGACATGGATTGGGGTCGCGATTGACCGATTTTGAAGTACAATGAACGCTCCCGTAAAATTCTATTAATGCAATCGAAAGTCGTGGATGTCGCGCAATTTTGAAGTAACCAGCCGAATTGTTGTGACCTGCCAACGTGGACTAGCGCCATACGTTGAACGCGAACTTGTTGATTTGGGACTGCCTATTGTTCGCGTGTTTCCCACGGGAGTTGAGACTTCGGGTCGACTGCACGATTGCGTTCGCTTGAATTTGCGGTTGCGCTGCGCTAGCCAAGTTCTCTATTCCCTGAAATCGTTTGCTTGTGACGGACCGGATCAGTTATACGAGCAACTTCAGCGTATCCCTTGGGAAAACTATATTGCGGCCCAAGGTTACTTCAGTGTTACTGGGCAAGTTTCGCATCCGACCATTCGCACCAGTATGTTTGCAAACGTGAAAACCAAAGATGCCATCGTCGATCGGCTTCGGGAAAAAACGGGTCGCAGGCCCGACAGTGGGGCCGAGCTTCGAGGGACCGTCGTATTTTTGTTTTGGCGAGATGAGCAAGCTGAGATTTTTTTAGATACCACCGGCGAAACTCTGGCCAAACATGGATTCCGGAAACTGCCTGGCAAAGCACCGCTGGTGGAGGCCCTGGCCGCAGCCATCGTGATGGCCAGTCGCTGGGATCGACGCAGCCCGTTTATCAATCCGATGTGCGGCTCGGGAACTTTAGCCATTGAGGCAGCGTTAATTGCCACCAATCGATACCCCGGTTTGTATCGCGAACGTTACGCCTTCCAACACATCATGGGTTATCAACCTTCCGACTATCAGCGAGAGCGTGAGAGCCTAAACTCAATCATCGACAAGACAGTGCGGCCGACGATTATCGCCACCGATTGGGATGAAGTTGTCCTAAGCGCCGCTCGGATGAATGCCGCCACTGCCGGCGTTAGTGATCTCATTAAATTCGGTCTTTGTGAGTTTGCGGAAACAGAAGTGCCATCTTCTGACGGAACAGGTGGGGCAGTCATCTTAAACCCAGAATATGGTTTGAGGTTGGGCGAAGAATCTGAATTGGTGGAGACCTATAAACGAATAGGCGACTTTTTCAAGCAAACGTGCGGCGGTTACTGGGGCTATGTCTTTACTGGCAATTTGGAACTCGCCAAAAAAATTGGACTCAAGACCAAGCGGCGTATGGAGTTTCAAACCGCACAGCTCGAATGTCGACTGTTGGAATATGAACTTTACGCTGGGACAAGGAAAAGAGTTGTCGAACCATCAGCCATCGAACCTGCCGTGGATGGAAATCTTGAGTAACCCTAAGTAGTCAATTGTCTCAAGGGTTTGTCTGGTGCAGCGGAAGGTGCATCTCATTCAGGGCACCTATTTTATCGAGACAGCGCTTTCAAGAATTCGACTAAGTTTACTTTGTCGGATTTACTGAGATTGAGCGGTTGAACTTTGGGATCGAGCTCCGAATCATTAGGCGCCCCCCCGCGGTTATAAAATTCCACGACATCAGTCAAACTGGCAACACTGCCGTCGTGCATGTAGGGTGCCGTGAGTGCCGCGCCGCGCAGTGAGGGCGTTTTGAATTTAAATCGATCGGCTGGGTCGCGGGTGATTTCAAACCGACCGAGATCGCGATCGAATTGTCCAAAGCTGACGCCCGTGTTATGGAAATCTTCATCGGTAAAATTATCACCAGAATGGCATTGCCAGCACTTGCCTCGGCTTTCGAAAATCCAAAGACCCTGACGTGCGGCCGCTGACAGTGCGCTGTATTCGGCCGCTCGGAACCGGTCCACTTCCGTGTTTCCCAAACGCAAGGTGCGTTGGAAACTAGCGAGGGCTGTGGCTAATCGTTCGGCGGTAACGGCTGTTTGCAACATCGATGGATTGGTTTGGCCGGTGATTGCTTCCTTTTTTGTTGGGGCATCAAAAGCGTCGCTGAATTTTTGAGGGTATTCGGGGTGTTGCTGGAGAGTCGACAATATAGCGTTCAAGTCGTGCCCCATTTCGTCTTGGTTCTCGAGAGGCTGAAGTGATTGTTGCTCCAGTGTCTCAGATCGGCCGTCCCAAAAAAAATGGGTACCGTAGCCGCGGTTAAATAAACTGGGAGCATTGCGTTTGCCACGACGAAAATCAATACCAACGGCAATCGGATCGGGACTGGCAAATCCGTAGTCGGGTTGATGGCAAGTCGCACAAGAAACGGTGCCATCGCGTGACAAGATGCCGTCAAAAAATAATTGTCGGCCTAAAGCAATGATTTCAGGCGTCATCGGCGCGATGTGAGTTGCCAGATTGGGGAGCCCGAGCACCGCCGCGTCCCAAGCGGGCATTGCGCCTAAATTGTCCAAGGGTAATCTCGCTTGGGGGTTGATTGGCGGCGCGGCAAATGGTGATTGCGGAGCTGCCTGAACAACGGAGAAATCTATGAAGAAAAGGAAAACCAATGCAAAAAATTGGAAAATGCCACCGCAATATGCTGGGGTTTTTAGGCAATAAACAGCAGACAACGACCATTTCTGAGTAAACATCGAAAAAAACGCCCTTGGTTTTCACAATTGTTGCCAGGAGTTCAGACGATTATACTGCAGGAACTTTCGATCCGAAGCTACAGCAAACGGTTAATTCGGGAAGAAACAGCAAGTTATTAATTATTGGAGGTCAATTATGAGGCACACTTGGCGTGCTTGGTGCCTACACGCCGCAGTGACGGGTTTACTCGTCTGCGGTGGGGGAGTAATTCCCCTGGTGGCACAAGACGCAAAGCAACAAGAGACCGCAGGCGATGCGGCTCAGAAGCAGGACGACGAAAAACCTGCGACACTCCGCGAGCAATATCAAACGCTCATCGGAGAGTTTAACAAAAGCATGGCCGAATATCGCCAAGCCATGCAGAACGAAGAGCTGACTGCTGAAGAGCGGAAAGCTCTGGCCGAGACAATGCCCAAGATCGCCGATTATGCCGCTAAGATCAAAGAGCTCGTCGCTGCAGAACCTGCGGGCGATGTGGCCCTTGATGCGTATCTATTTCTGGCTGGCAACACGCGAAATGGCCCAGTGTATGAAGAGGCTGTCGAAGCCATCTTTACGCATTTCGCCCAAAGTGAGCGACTGTCCGATCTGGGTCGGTTTGCCATGGCGGGGACACCCAAAGGTGATGCGTTGTTAGAACGGATCATTGAAGTCACGCCTCACGACTCTGTGAAGGGTAAGACGATGTTTAACATCGCCAACTTCCTCTCGAGTCGCGACGATGAGGCTTCGGAAAAACGATGTGTTGAATTGCTTCAGACAATTCAAGAAAAGTATGCCGATGTCGATTTAGGTCGCGGTCGCAAATTGGGCGATCGCGTGCCTGGGATGCTGTTTGCCATTCAGAATCTAAAGATTGGCAAAGTCGCTCCGGATATCGAAGGCAATGATATTGACGAGGTAAGCTTTAAGTTGAGTGATTATCGCGGCAAGGTCGTGGTACTCGACTTTTGGGGGGATTGGTGACCACCTTGCCGGGCTATGTACCCACACGAGCGGTCGCTCGTGAAGCAACTTGCTGATAAACCGTTTGCATTGATTGGGGTCAACAGCGATCCTGATTTGGAAAAACTCCGCGAAACGCTCAAGGAAAAGAATTTAACTTGGCGCAGTTTCTGGAATGGGCCTGAAGGAACTTCGGGACCTATTTCCACAAAGTGGAACGTGACCGGTTGGCCCACGATTTACGTGATGGACCATAACGGTGTGATTCGATATAAAAACGTGCGTGGTGAAAAGATGGATGAAGCCGTGACGGCCTTGTTGGCTGAAATGGGACATGAAGTCGAAATCAAACACGACGCCGAGGATCACGACTAACGTATTACTGCTGGTAGCGAAAAGATCGAAAGTTAACGGACGAGGTAGTTGAAAAGACTACCTCGTTTTGTTTTTTTGGCTCTTCCGGGAATTTAGTGGTCAAACAGTTGTCTTGTTTATTGCAATCGCATCGTCCACGGCCCACCACAAAAAATCCTGAGTTACCGGAAATTGGGACAAGAAGATTTGGGACAAGAAGATTTGAACACATTTAAGAATTTGAGTGCATAAAGGTGACATCGAAAATTTGGTCAGGCCAAAAGGTTAACGTTCGAGGGAACAGAAAAGAAGAAATGCAGATACGGGATACCAACCACGATAATCAATGCTGATTTCCACCTCACATTGGCCATTCAATTTGCCTTGTCCTCGATTTTCTTGTCCTCTATTTTCTGGTCCTCTATTTTCTTGTCCTACATTTTCTTGTCCTACATCATCGCTGGGGTTGTTACCGAAGTATGCGATTCCGTTAATCCGGGGGAAATGGGGGGGACGGTTGGTCCTGGCAAGTGCGTAAAACAGAGATCCCTGTTGTGATTTCATTCAATGAAACAGGGAGCCAACGGTTCCGCTGGGTATTTGTTGTTCGACTTATTTTATAAACTTTCCAAGTCAGGGCTAATCATTAATTGAACCTGCGCGGATTTGATTCGTATAATGGCTGTCTGAAGTTAACGGAATGTAGTTTACCATTAAGGAGATTAGTT
>JBGSMY010000230.1:0-6988 GCA_041739975.1 Pirellulaceae bacterium | reverse complement strand
ATACGCACTTTCACGACGGTCACTCCAAACGGGTCGAGGAGCATTAGCCACCGTGGCCAAACCTCTTGAGCAACGTGAAGCCACTACAAATTAAGTGCGTTGCAAAAAAACCTTGAGAAAAATTGTGATCCTTGTTTATTGCAATCAAATCGTCCACGACCCGGCATAAGAATTCCTGAGTAACCGGATTTTGGACAAGAAGATTTGGGACAAGAAGGTTTGGGACAAGAAGGTTTGGGACAAGAAGGTTTGGGACAAGAAGGTTTGGGACAAGAAGATTTGAGACAAGAAGATTTGAGACAAGAAGATTTGAGACAAGAAGATTTGAGACAAGAAGATTTGAGACAAGAAGATTTGAACTCATTTAGGAATTTGAGTGCATAAAGGAGGCAACGCAATTTAGGTCAAGCCAAAAGGTTAACGTGCGAGGGGACAGAAAAGAAGAAATGCAGACACAGGATTCCAACCACGATCATCAATGCTGATTTCTACCTCACATTGGCCAGTTCATTTCCCTTGTCTTCCATTTTCTTGTCTTCCATTTTCTTGTCTTCCATTTTCTTGTCCCACATTCCGCGAAAGCCACTAAAATTCCTGAATGACCCAAATATATAATTTAACGAGGATTGATTAAAGGAAATCGACTTAAAAAACTTGGAGGGCGAGAGGTAAAATTATTTGCTGGAGACGGCGCGGACTTGGTCGCCCAATTTGACGTTTAACCGCAATGCTGTCACATGATCGATAACACATTGGTCAGGCTCGATGATTTGTACGGGCCCCAAGCAAACGCGAAAGTTGAGATGGGAATTTGAGACGATTTGCTCTGGCCCGGAAACCTCATCGACGATTTCATGGACAAACAATTTGCGACTTAACCGTACAGTACGGATGTTTTTTAGGTCGCAATGCATCGTGGGGCCGCCGTCAAAAATGTCGACTTGTTGCCGAAACTCAAAACCTTCTTTTTTGAGAACGGCCAATGCCGGTTCCGTATTTTTGTGGACTTGCCCAATGACCGCTTGGGCTTCTTCCGGCAATAAAGGGATGTAAATGGGGTGCTCTGGCATTAGGTCGGCGATGAACTTTTTCGATTCGCTGGTCAATGTTTCTGCGCGGGGGAATTCAATCTGAAAAAAGTGTGATCCCAGAGCGCTCCACAAGGGTGAGCGGCCATCGCGGTGTACCACGCCGCGCATTTCCGCAATGATCTCTTTTTCAAATCGGTCCGGAAACTCAGCCATAAACAAAAAACGTGAAATGGACAGCAGCCGCCCCCAACCGCTTCCCCAATAGTCGGGCGAAAGGAACAAACTGCCGATTTCAGTGGGGCCATCATGTAGTTCATGAAGATGCAGCACATCAATGACTTTGCGAATACCCAACTCGGCAGATTCGTGCACCGATTGTTTGATTTCGTAAGAGTAAAAAGGTTCGTACCCGCCGACTTTAGAATAAATCGCACACGTGCCGACGATGGTGCCGCGCGTTTGATCTTCCATCACGAATACATACGGCAATCCCGACGGCTTGCCTTTACGTTGTTTAAATGCAAACAGAGATTGTTCGATTCGCTCGGCCAATTTCTCTTTGGAGATTTTCAGCGTCGTTAAACCAAATTCGGATTGTTGAATCAATTCGAACAATGGGTCCAAGTCGTCTTCGCGCACCGCGCGCACCACCAACATAGGGAATCCTTTCTAACCGGCCAACATATCGCCGGTGACTTGGTCGATAATTTGGCAGGCCAAGTCAATATGATCTTCATTCACAGCGCCCAGCGGCAGCAAAAAGCGAATGCGCGTGGGCGCACCACCAGCGACAAATCCCATTAACCCCGCCGCGAACATGCGATGACACATTTCTTTGGCTTTTGTTTCGGATCCATCAAATGGCGTGAACGCAATCATACCGCCCAATCCAAAGGGTCCGGAGATTGCTTGCGGATACTTTTTAGCCAGTTCAGCCAGTCCACCGGCAAAGCGTTGATGGAACCGCATGTTGTGGCCTTCCGGACCGTAAAAGCCACCGCGCAGAAGCCCGCGAACAATTGCTTTTCCGGCTAAAATCGCCATCGAATTGCCGGTAAACGTTTGACTGATTAATCCTGGCTGTGGTTTATATTCCTCCGTGAACAGCGTTGCGCAAACCTGACTGATCTTTCCGAGCGATACGATATCAACACAGTCATCCAATTCAAAATGTTGGAAAGCAAACAGACGGCTCGTACGACTGAACGACTGAACTTCGTCAGCGATAACTGCGATTCCATGGTCGTGCGCAACCTTGCACAATTCGCGAAAGAACAACCGATCGCCAACATGGTAACCGCCTTCGCCTTGGATCAACTCCATCCACAAACAGCAATATTTCCCCGGGTACCGGTGCAAATGCTCATGGAATTTCGCGACCGCTCGTTCCGTGCTGCCCGTTGGATCATTCACATCAAAAAACGGAATATAATCGACCCCTAAGACGGTCGGCAGGCCTTTTCGGTAAGCGGCTTTGTCGGTGAGCTGGGCCATGGCCAGTGTGCGGCCCGCAAAACAATGCTCAAAGGCGATAATGCGATCGGCTGGCGCATGGTGTTGCATTGCTATTTTTAATGCATTTTCATTGGCCATCGCGCCACTGGTCGACAGGAAACAATGCGACAGCTTGCCGCCGGTTTCACACGCGGAATCAACCAGCAGGCGACTAATCTCAAGGCCATGCGAGTCTTGTTGCAAGTTGCCTTGCATTACGGTGTCGCACAATGCCGCGTCAATTCCAGCCTCCACGAGTTCGGGATGGCTGTGCCCAAATCCGTGAACGCCAATTCCTGTAATCAGGTCGAGTTTGATACTGCCATCGCTGAGTTCAACAAATGGCCCATTACCAATGCCACTAGAAAGATAAGGATAGTACAGTGCACCGCCTCGTAATTTTCCAAATTCATCGAGGGCTTGTTGATATTCATCAGCGAAATCTGGATTCGGCGGTCGTACACCAGTAATCATTTGTTGATGATCGCGCAAGGCATCCAAAATTAATTGTTTTGCCTGCGCTACGCGGGGGTCGGCCTGTAGTTGTTTGGCAATTAACGTCTTTTGTCGTTGATGTGGTGCAGTCGCCATAAATTTGTTTTCCGGTGATTTGAATGCCAAACCTGTATTTTACGGGTGGTCTATTGTTTCAACCAGTCCAACATTTGGGAAAGGACTTGCTCCGCGGCAATCGGTTCGCGCCATTGCCAACGCTGTGCCGAGTCTTGATCACTTGCCAATCTCTTAGCCAACGACCACTCGCTCTCAGGCGAATTAATCAATAAGACTTTTTTAGTGGTTGCCAGTGCCAAAAGTGCGTCGCGATCTCCATAACGGACGGAACCGGGCAAAAATTGTGGGTCTTCAAATTCAGTCACTTGCCCAAACCGAAACCCTGCGATGTTGATTGCCACACAATCGATAGAACCGGGGCTGGCAATTCCAGCCGCTAATAAAGTTTCACCGCGAGGTGTTAGACCGCATAACGCCACTTGATCAACGGGCCCCCAAGGCTGCTGAGCCGATCGCAACCAACCGACGAGCGACAACAAATTAGAGGTTTGTCGCGCGACCAGGGGGCGGTTGTAGCCGAACGTGTATCCGGCAGCCCGTCGTCCGTTGTTGACCAAAGGGTTGCCAATGAATTGCTGTCCATCGGCCGAAAGTTCACCAGCGGACAATTCGACAATCAATACGTTCCAACCCGCCGCAGTGGCTTGAGATATCCAGCCATCGTAGTCGGGAGCGACCTGTGAGTCGGACGTCGCAATCAACCACTGCCTGGAATCGGCCGTTGCAATTTGACCAACAACTTTATGCTTTACGGGCTGACTGGAGACCGTCTCCCAAGCAAACTCAAAACGGGTTCCGGGCACAGGGCGTGCAATAATTTCCGGCGTCATCACCGTTTGCACTTCGCGGTGACCGACAATGGAATCCCAGCCGCTGCGCAGTCGGGTTTGTTGCTCATCGGAAAGCGGCACGGTTAAATCTGATGCTAGACCTAACATTTTATCAGAAGTTGAGGCCCATTGAGCTAACAATTGAATTTCAACTGCATCGCCGTTGGGTGGGGCCGGGTGTTCCGCATCGTATACGGTCAATCGATCGCGTCCTAAAAACTCAAAGGGCCGTTCGTCGAAATCGGCACTGGCAATTGGTAGATGTTGAGCAAACCATTCGTACATCGTCCGGCGACTGGGAAAATTGTAGTTGTGACCAAATTCGAGACGAGGAAATAATCGCACGTGTTCGGGTTTACCCATCATGGCATAAACGGCCTTCAATTCGGGAAAGCCTTTGGATTCCATTTCTTTCGTCCAATCGTTGGCAGCCGTTAGCCCCAGTGGCCGCGGGGCAAACATCGCGGCAAATTCGACGTTTCCGGCGTGAGTCCGCAGGCAACTTGCGTTTTCGCAGGTACATCCTCCTTGCATCGCCGTGGAAACCATCACCGCAGGAAAGGCGACTCGAACGCGATCATCCAACGCGCCCAGAATAAAGGTTTGCGTTCCGCCACCACTGGCTCCGGTCACGCCGATGCGATTGGGATCAACGGTTGGCAATGACAACAAGAAATCCAATACGCGAATCGAATTCCACGTTTGTAAGCCCATAATTGATTGCAATCGCAGTTCCGCTTGCGGTGAAAAGAATCCCCAGGCCGTTGGCGATTCTAAATTCGGACGGCGTTGGGCAAAGCCATGAGAAATCCCGGCGGGAATTTGTTGACTATCGGCGTAACCGATCATGTCATAGTGAAATACGACGCATCCCATTCGCGCTAAATGCACGCAGCGCGCTTGCAAAATACTGCGTGCATTAGGCTGTAATGATTCGGCACCCGAAGCGAATTCGGCTTGAATTTCGTTTTCGTTAGCCTCGTTAAAACGTCCGTCGCGAAAATGCCCGTGAGGGCACAATACTCCTGGAAACGGTCCGTCCTCGCGTCGGGGTCGATAGAGACTGCCGGTAACCCAAAATCCGGGGACACTTTCAAAGTAGACTTTTTCCACAATATAGTCGTCAAAAGTAATCGCGCCGTGGACCACGGCGTTAAGTGGCGTACGTTCGGGCTCTGGCCACAGGCCTTGGCTGACTAATAGATCTTGTTTTAAGCGTCCGCGCCGCGTTTCCCAATTCGCCACGTCTGTCGGGACCACAAAAGGAAAATAACTATCGAGGTGCCGGCGCTGTGGAGCCAACCAAACTGCCCTTGCGTCGTCTGCCGGGATTGCCGCGGGAACTTGCCACGCATGTGCACTTGGCGGTGTAACGTTGACTTCAGAAATCAATGAAAACGCGATTACCAACAGGAGGGCAAGATTCCAATTCGCTGGCAGAATAGACTTTGATGTTATGAAATCAAGTTGTCGAAATTTGGTCATGGCCTAGATTGCTCCCGTTTTTCAATAGCGCAAGGCATTGGGCCTTGCGCGCACGATTCAAACCTCTGTAATCGGTCGCCGCAAAACGTGCTTGGCGATTCGAATGGCATGGAATCTCTCGTCGACGATTGTAACAGAAACGCCCCAAAATAGGCGTTGTCGGGAATGCGAAAGAGTTCGCTTGGGAAATGCCGGCGGTCCGCCTCGCCGATTGGCGAATAGTTTGGTAACGTGGTGTCCATCCAGCAGTCGCCGCTCGACCGCTTTGGGGATGTTGCAGAATGCGTTGAAACTGGGGAACGAAGACTTGTTATGGCTACGGCATTGGTTACCGGTGCAAATGGATTTTTGGGCTCGTATTTGGTGCAACAGTTATTGCAGCAAGGTTATCGAGTTCGCGGCTTGGTTCGCCGCAAAGACGATGCGCTGGCCGGCATGGGTGTCGAGTTAGTGTTTGGAGATTTGCGTGGGGAGGCTGTGGCCCAGCAGGCATGTCGCGAAGTCGATGTCGTGTTTCATGTGGCGGCCGTGTCGGGGATTTGGGGTTCGTGGAAGCACTACCATAGTTCGAATACTGTTGCGACACGGAATATTGTCGCCGCATGTTTGGCCAATGGTATTCCGAAACTCGTTTACACCAGTAGTCCCAGCGTGACTTTTGATGGCGATCATCAGATCAATACGGATGAAACAGCACCATATCCTCGCACGTGGTTGGCTCATTATCCGCACAGTAAAGCTTTGGCGGAACAACATGTTTTGGAAGCGAATGATCCAGCGCGGTTGATGACGTGTGCGCTGCGGCCGCATTTAATTTGGGGTCCGCGCGATCATCATTTGATACCGCGATTGTTGCAGCGTGCGCGGGAGGGCAAGTTACTGCGTGTTGGTGATGGGACCAATCAAGTTGATACGATCTATGTTGAGAATGCGGCGGTGGCTCACATCCAAGCTGCCGAAGCGATGCGGGTTGGATCGCCCGTATGTGGCAGCGCTTACTTTTTGTCTCAAGACGAGCCGGTGAATTGTTGGGGATGGATTAATGATGTCTTGAAATTGGTTGGTTTACCGCGCGTGCGTCGTTCGATCTCTTATGCATGGGCCTATCGCTTGGGGTGGGCGCTGGAGTCTTGGCATGAACTTTGGAATATCGAGAGCGAGCCACGGATGACACGGTTTCTCGCCGCACAACTTGCCAAATCTCATTATTTCGACATCACCCGCGCCAAACGCGACTTTGGATATTATCCTCGGGTATCGATTGACGAAGGCATGAAGCGGTTAGAGACTTGGCTACACACGGCACAGTAGGTAATTAAATTTGATTGCCAGTGCTGAATTGGTTTGCCAGTGTTGTACTTCGAATTTCGACGCGAACAATCATTGGCATAGTGGCATCTCCCAAACTTTTGCCCCTGCCAGCAAGCTGGCGTGGCCGCCGGTGTTTCACCGGCGGCTGCCAAACTTTCGCTCCTGCCAGCAAGCTGCTCATCGTACCACACAAGTCTTCAGGAATTATTAAATTTTTGGTGAACCCGAGGTTGGCCACAGTAGTAGTTGTGTTATTGAATGGAT
>JBGSMY010000186.1:0-7152 GCA_041739975.1 Pirellulaceae bacterium | reverse complement strand
AGCCGCCGCTGTCCTCAGCGGCGGAATAGAGAGCCCTCTTTGTTTATGTTGCCGGTAATTTGTCGTCGATTGTCGGCCTGAGGACAGGCCGACCAGTAGCCGTCCGCTGTCCTCAGCGGCGGAATAGAGATCTCTCTTTGTTTATGTTGCCGGTAATTAGCCGTCGATTGTCGGCCTGAGGACAGGCTGACCTACAGTATCCGCCGCTGTCCTCAGCGGCGGAATAGAGAGCTCTCTTTGTTTATGTTGCCAGTAAAGAGTCGTCGATTGTCAGCTTGAGGACAAGCTGACCTACGTTACCGCTGCCCTCAGCGGCGGAATAGAAAGCTCTCTTTGTTTATGTTGCTAGTAATTAGTCGTCGATTGTCAGCCTGAGCCCGTGCAAATACCCCAATGGCTTGCCCTGGCGATCGTTCTGCTTTTCACTACACAAGCGTCTCCCCAAAACCTTCGCGCCGCGCGCCCCGCAAATTCCGCTCTGGCTTGCCGTTAAACGTCGTGCTTGAAATGCGTGTACCAGTTATCACGCCGTCGCCGCCGCGAAATTTGCGGAGGATGTCTTTGGAAGTAGCCGAGTCAAAGGACGCAAATTCCGCTCTGGCTTGCCGTTAAACGTTGCCCGTGAATCGATTGCCCGTGAATCGATTGCCCGTGAATCGATTGCCCGTGAATCGATTGCCCGTGAATCGATTGCCCGTGAAATGACCGCGTTTATGAATGCTGAGGACAATCGTGCTAATTATCGCTGCAAAAGCGGGACTCGAGTTTGTTGAGCGGGTGTCTTTAGAGCAGCCGGTTCAAAGTCGATTGACATTCCTAACCACCCGCCAGTTACTTCAAATTGCGAAATGGTTAGCGGATAAGCTGCCTTGGCGGACAAATGTTTGGGCACTAGATCAACTTCGTAACTCAATTTGAACAGCGAATTGAATACGGGACGTACCGCTAATTGGTCTCGAAATTCTAGATATTTCGACTCCAATGAAATCCCGGTCTCATCCTGTACCAATAATAACCTGCCACCTTCGATCGTAGGAACGTAACGCGCGGTCACCCGAATGTTCTTGTAGACCTTGCCTTTGCCAATTTGAAATTTTCTCAAATTCAGCTCAATGCGAATATCGTCATGACGCAGCGAAATTCGAATCGGATCAAACGGGGCGAATTCGAGTGTTGCATCAACGTCTAAAGCCTCATTCGGAGCGATCTCCTCGGTTCCAAAAACTTCTGACAAATGGCGACTTAATTCGGAAGCCGTAAATTGATTGCCATTTAATTCAATGCGATTGAGCAAGTTATTCAGTCCCGATTCGTGTATTTGCATGCTAAACAATGACGCCTGTAACCCGCGCGGGCGAGCCGAATCGGCGGCCATCTGATCAATACCAGCCAACCGGTAACGCATCACAACACGATCGTCGGTTGTCCGCAATTCCAGTGGCGTTGGTTCTAAGTCCAAAGCGACCAAGGGTTGAATCAAACCTTGCGACATGCTTTGTTGCAACTCATCGAGTTGATTTTCGATTTCCGAATCAAACCGTTGCTTGACAGTCGACTCCAATCGATGCTTGACGATACTTTCAGCTTGACCCGACTGAGCATCGATTTGTTGTTGTGCCACGCGCCGCGCAATCCAACCTACAATCGGCATGCCGTCAAAATTGGAACGCATGCCGACAATATGGTTGTTGCTATTGGATGAAGCTTGGGGACGATCGGTCAAAATGCCGTGCCGATTGATGACGACCTGTTTGAACGCTTGAAACCGTGCGGTCCCCAGATTTTCGACAACGAAACCGCTGCGGGACGCTTGGGTCGACGAGTCAACTTGGCCGTTGCTTTCCAGTCGCATCTTGATTTGTGAAGCGTCCGGCAACAACTTGATTCTTAAGCGATTAGCAATTCGACTTTGGCCACGAACATTGGCTCCCAAGATATTCTCATTGACCGGTTCATGAACATCTGGAGTCTCAGGTAACAGCAGATTCAACAGTTCGTCAGAAATCGACAAACGCAAGTTGGCATTACGAAAATGTGTATCGATCGTCTCAGCTAAACTGTAGTAAACTGGACTATCGTTCCATAATAGGTTTTGATATTGATGGTTCAGTTTGGCGGCCGCGACTCCAGATCCCGTTTTCTGCAATACTTCGATGCTGCGCATTAATTCAGGCAAATCGACATCGCCGCGTGCCGTTAATTTTAAAGTTTCAATCCAATCGGGTTCGAGTTGGGCCGACAGGTATTGTTGTTGATCGGGATTGAGAATCGGCGAGCTGATACGGCCAAGTACGCGGCGAGCGATATTGCGTTGGGCAGTTTCGTCCGCTGTGACCTGATTAAACGTCTGCTGAAGCTCATTAAGCAACAGATATTCCTGCCATTGGGCCGGCAAATTGGAGCCGGTTAATTTTTGCGTGGAGACTTGAATTGCGGGCACACGGCTGGCGGATAATTGGTCGCCAATCGAATCGACTTCGGCAGCGGCCACGCGACTGGCAGCGCGCCAAATCTGTACTCGTTGTTCCAAAGCATAACGGAGCCGCCGCAATGCTGTGGGGATTTCTCCTTGGGCCAACTCCGCAGACTCGACTTGGATAGTTGATCGAAACACGATCATCGAATCCATAAAACTGATTAGATGATCGATTCGTTGCAACAGTTCATCAATCGCTGCCCCGTGCAACACCGTCTGTTGTCCTAATTCGGACAATACGGTCTGGCATTCGGTAAGCCAAGGTTCGAAGTCCGGAACTTGACGTAACAACCCCAAATGCAATTCCAAGGCTTCGGTCGTAGGCCACAAAGGCAGTGGTTTGCGGACGGCCGCCACACGTGCCGGTGTTGGTGCTGGAGAGACTAATTCTGCCGGGACCATTATTGTAGATGGGTGCAACGCAGTTGGTGGACCCTGTGCGGACGAGTTGTTCGTGGGAATAACATCAGTAACCATAGGTTTAGCGGTTTCGCGAGGAATAAGCATACCGGATGACTGAGTAGCTTCTTCGCGAAATTCGTCTTCAGAAATCGGGAATACTTGAATCAATGGGATTTGAGGAGCCGAGACGACCGGACTTTTGAGCGGAATTTGCGGATCGTCAAGCGTTGTGATTGGGGCAGGATTGGGTTGGGTCGTTGGCGATGGTTGAGATTCGCTGTCAATGCCGCTCGTATTCCCTGAGGGAATCCAGGTCACGTATTGATAGTCGGATTCTGGCACAAGCGCCGGCTGGCTATCGGTGATTGGCAGGTCATCGATATCCGGCTGACTTGTTGGACGAGCAGTTTTCAAATCTGCCAACGGTTTGTCCGAGGGCTCTTCGGCGTGAGATCGCGGGTCCAGCGGTTTTGATTCTCGCATTTGTCGCGATATTGCTTTCACACTGTTTTCAAAACCAGGTATGTCACTTGAATGCTCGTCAACCGTCACTAGCGAAAACACAAACGCTTCTTCGCGAGCAATTGTCGGTGCTCCAGCTTTCACCGGCACATTAGCGCCGATGGCAGCGGTCGATGGCGACTCTTGAATCAAGGGTGATTCGGACAAGGGCTGCAACGGATTTGGGACCAACGTTTCGACCACTGCCGATTCGTTGGATCGCTCCATTTTTCCGGAAGAAGCCAAGACCATGGCAACGCCGCGCTGATTGGCTTCTGTAGTTCCTAACTTAAATAGTGATTTCGATAAGGAGTTGTGGGCAGAAGTCGATCGACTGGATTCCGTTTTAGCGTCGGTAAATCCGGCGGAATTAGAAGCCAATCGCCGTTTGATTTGGTTGGTTATTGGACCTTTCCACCACGAGTCTGCCGACAACACCGCGCAGCAAATGGCGAGAAAAAGTAAACAGGGGAAATACCAGTTCACTTGACTCTGCATCGTTCGGCCACTCCGTCCATGTCGCTTGTTGCTAGCTACCAATCGCAAATCTTTAAACTCCAGTTGTTCAGATCAAGGTGACTCAGTTTTCATCGGAGAATCAAACCAATAAGTCACAATCGAATTTCGAAACTGGCAATAGGAAGTAAAATCCTTCCCAAATACCCTGCGCGACCCGTACAAACAGGCCAACCCTATGCTTGGAAGTGCTAGCAGTTATTGCGAAAATGGACCGGGCAAGCGATGACTAGCAATGTCGAGTTTTGGCTAGGGCGAATAAGGGAGTTGCGGGGTATTACCGCCACACGGAGATTTGAGCTGGTGGGTATTGTCTGGTTCGCCATTTTTCGGATTGCGGCAATTGGTTGGCATCCCAAGTGGCATCGGATTCGACCATCATCAAACTTTCGTTCGGGGCCACTTGTTGGAATTGTTGGATGAGTCCAAGCAATTCCGTTCCGCGTTCTTGGTAGAGTGCATAGGGCGGGCAACAAAATACAGCCCAGGGAAGAGATGGCCATTGACCGGGGTCTTTGAAGAATTGTCGGCACCAAAAAAACGTGTCGGAACGAACTACAGTGACGGGAAGTTCCGGGTCGAGCGTTTGGGCGTTTGATTCGATCAAAGAGGCCGTGGGAAAATGACGTTCGATAAGGATAGCCGAGTGGGCGCCGCGGCTAATTCCTTCAAGTCCCACCGCGCCTGTACCGGCAAATAGGTCGATCACGACTTTGCCTGGCAAGTACCCGCCGACCAAATTAAATACCGATTCGCGCACATCGTCTTTCATTGGGCGAGTGCGGGGATCGCCAGAATATTGGATTACTTGGCCGCGAAATCGACCGCCAATGATTCGAAGTTGATGGGGCCGGACCGGGGGCCGAGGCTCTGTTTTCGATTGACGCTGCGTCGATTTGGACGAATTGAGTTCCGAATCGGACTGACGAGCGTGATGGGGGCGTTTTTTAGAAGGACGAGTCATCGTGAACTTTTGGCGACTGAAACTCATAGTAATAATATAAGATTATCGTAGGTCAAGCGTTTCCTTTTCGAAATAGGGTTGGCCTGTTAAAATCGATACAACAATTCCGAGTGACGAACTTTGGCACTGGGGTCCGCAACGACCCTTTCCTTGGGCTGAACCCGATTATTGGCTGACCCGCGGCGATTCGTGGTGCAATATGTCGCTGGGATTTAAAAAAATTAGAATGTTTAAAAAGTACATTTCATCCAAAAATAACGCATAGAACTGAGGGAGTCGAGAGGCGAAATGACTAATCATCGGAGGGACATGCGTATTCAATCGTCAAGGGGCAATTGGGGGCGGGCTGGTAACACACGATGCGTGGCCTGTCGCTGGTTGTTGGTGGCGAGTTGGATTGGATTGTTATTGTTTGGCGCGGCTGAGCCAATTGCCGCTCAAACGCCACAACAAGAATTTGATCGTGCCGTCGCTGAGTTGAGGAAGTTGACGGTCGAGCGCAACGAGGCTGGATTGAAGTTTTCGACGAGTTCGCGAGATGAGAGCGAGAGTTATCGTCAGTTGTGGGATTCCGCAGTGGCCAAAGGGTTGGTCGAGTTGGAAGCGATGGAAAATGCAGCGATGGACATGTTGCGTGCTGGCGGAGACGTGCCACAAATTGCCTTGGGCGTCTTGGTTCGGATGCAACGACGATCCCTGCGCGACGGCAAATTCACTCGATCGTATGAAATAGGCAAGCTCCTATTGAATCACTTGCCGGATATGCCGGAAGTAAAGGCCTGGTTTGCGGCTGCCTCAATTGGTACGGATCATTTTGACGATGCCGAAAAATATCAAGCTTCGATTGAGGCTTTTAGCGAGACATTGCCACCAGAAATTACGAGGTTGTTCGATACGATACCCGAACTCAAGCGAGCGTATGCGATTGAACAGGAATTGCGTGCCGCCGAGGCGCAGATTGACGATTTGCCACGCGTGGTTTTAAAGACAACCAAAGGGCGAATTGAAATCGAATTATTTGAAAATCAAGCTCCGGAGACTGTGGGCAATTTCATTCACTTGGTCGAAAAAGAGTTTTACACCGATCTGTTATTTCATCGTGTGCTCAACGCATTTATGGCCCAGGGCGGTGGGATGACGCAAAACAATAGTTCCAAAGATGTTGACTACACGATTTTTGATGAAGCTGGACGTGAAGACGCTCGACGGCATTTTTATGGATCGGTCAGCATGGTCAAAGCACCGTTTCCTAATTCGGCCCAAAATCAGTTTTTCATAACCTTTGCACCCACGCCGCACTTGGATGGCTCCCACACGGTGTTTGGCCGTGTCATCTCTGGCTTTGACGCATTGGAATCTTTGGTGCGAACTCACAAGCTCGACGAAGAAAAAGGCGAAGTTGACATTCCCAACGCGATTCCCGATCGTATTATCAGCGCGACCGTTGTTCGGAAACGCGATCATGAATACCGACCACGAAAAGTGCAAGAAGGTCGGTAGTTAATTCACAGAGGAAGTTCGAGATGCGACAACGAGTATTTACAATGCCGACCATTCCAGAACGATACGGCAGCGATCAAAATCTCTCGGCTATCATCGGCGCTGCATTTACAGGGGTGCTCCTAACGATATTTCTTGGACTGCCATTGTCCGCTCAGTCGACACCTCCAGTGCCACCCGCTACCGCAAATTCCGGGGGCGGCAATTCCGGGGATGGAGCAAATGTCAATCAATCGGCTCAAGACGGCGCGGCCAAACCGGCCGATCGACCCGCTTTTGAAGCTTATCGCAAAAAACGTCTTGAATTACGTGCCAATGATGAAGCGATTTCAAAAACGTTGACGTCGATCCAATTATCCAGTAGCGAAGACCGCAAACGCGTGTTGGAACAAGTCAGTCAACTTAAACTCGATAAAGAGCGAATCTTAAAAGAACTGTCGCAAGCCGCAGTCGCTGCCTATATCGAATCACCCGATACCGATCAAGTGATTTTAAGCGAGGCGTCACGTTATGTTCGAGCTTTAATGGCCGATCCTCCGGGCGCTGATGAATATCAACCGCGCCGTGCCCTAGAACTAGCTCAGCAACTTGCAACTGCTGGTAGCAAGAACCCAATGATGCAATCGTTGGTTGTTCAAGCGTCTATGATTTGTTCAGAATATGAGGTGACAAAGCAATACATGGAAAAAATGAAAACGCTGGGAACTCCGGTTAAGCCAGAGTTTGAAGCGGTTGTCGCGAAAGCTGCGGAGAAGTGGCAACGCGAGTTGGCCGCGCGTGAGCGTGATTCGTC
>JBGSMY010000171.1:0-12525 GCA_041739975.1 Pirellulaceae bacterium | reverse complement strand
GTACCATCTGAAACGTACCATCTGAAACGTACCATCTGAAACGTACCATCTGAAACGTACCATCTGAAACGTACCATCTGAAACGTACCATCTGAAACGTACTGGGAGTAAGACGCAATGCGCACCGCTTTTCGACTGCTGATTTTGGCCGTATTTGGGTCCTTGGCAAACCCCATATTGATCCTTGCTCAATCGACTCAGCCGACCGAAATCAGTCAACCTAAGGCCGATTCCAAAAGCTTACAGTGGGATGGCAATCTCTTGGTTCGCGAGTTGCAACTAGCCGTCGGCCATCCGTTCGTAGCCACTGAATTAGGGCTATTACCTTACCAACTGGAACAGCTCAAAGAGTTGCAATACAACATCCAAAATGAAATAACGACGGCTGTCCGCGAGTATTCTCGTGTCGGCGCCGAACAACGCAATCAACAACTGCAAAAGGTTTACGCAAACGCCAGAGAAGCCGCAGATCGCGTGTTGCTGCCCCGGCAAACGCAACGTTTGCGACAACTGGCGATACAAAGTACGGCGCCCCATGACAATGCCTCCGCGCAGTCATTAGTAGCGATTTTACAAAACCCGATGATTCGCGATCACTTGGGCATTGACGAGTCTATTGTCAAAAAACTGGCCGAAAAAGCACGCGTTGAAAACGAGAAATTACAAAAGGAGATCCAAGTCCTCCGCGAACGAGCCAACGCAGCGGTTTTGGCCGAATTACCGTCTAACACACAACAGCAAATTAATGACTTAGTCGGCGCGCCGTTTGATTTTGGCAATTATGAATTGGGGCGGAATGGCGTTTTCCGCCGCAACGACGATAAATAACCGATTGGTTCGAGTTTGAATTTTTTTGGTTATTCCGGAATTTTAGTAGCTTTCGTGGAATATGGGGCAAAAAAATGTGGGGCAAAAAAATGGAATGGCCAGTGTGAGGTAGAAATCAGCATTAATTATCGTGGTTGGAATCCTGTGTCTGCATTTCTTTTTTTCTGTCCCCTCGCACGTTAACCTCTTGGCTTGACCTAAATTGCGTTGACACCTTTATGCACTCAATTTCTTAAATGAGTTCAAATCTTCTTGTCTCAAATCTTCTTGTCTCAAATTTCGGTTATTTAGGAATTCTTGTGGCGGGCGGTGGGCGATTCGATTGCAATACACAAGGATACCTATTTCTCTCGGGGTTTATTTTGCAACCCACCTGGATCGTAGGGGCTTCACGTTGCTCAATAGGTTTGGCCACGGTGGCAGAAGCTCCCCCGTTCGTTTTGAGTGACCCTCGTGAAAGTGCGTATTGCATTAAATTGATCCTTGCCCGCAATTCCCGGCAACCGACCTGTAGCGCCCCTATCCCGTTGTTCGCGCTTTTCGTGGTTAAATCTTTTTTACCACTAAATTCCCGAAAGTGCCAACTCTTTTTGTTTGTTCTCGGCATGAGGTGCAATTGTTTTCCGCTTGCCGTCTGGAACTTTCCCGAGTCAAACGCTTTCGCAATTTAACCTGCGGCTCAACCTGCAGTGAGAATGAGCCGCCGCGATGCGTTAACCTTACGGAATTTTACGTACTGAATCTAGCGCCAAATTTGAATTCACTAACACAATTTAGTGTGCTTCCTCAAATCTCAATCATCGCTTCATCGAATTTACCTAGTTATTTTTCTTGTGCTTAATGATCGCGTCCGTCCTATTTTAACAATCGGTCGATAGCTTGGACCTTCAGATGTGCTGACCGATGTTTGGATCAGTACCCCTTGTCTTGATTCGAGGAGTTTTCACGATGTCCTTTTTTTTCCTGAGCGAGTTATTCGCCAAGGCGCGAAACGCCGTGGCGAAAAACAGGCAGCTCTGGTTAGGAGCTGCTGCAGTGGTTGGAGGTTTGTTGGCCTCTGAAATCGCGATGGCGCAGCGCGGCGCAACCAATGATGGCTTGTCATCCACGCGCGAAACAACAAAACCGCCGACAATTTTTCAACAAAGCGTGTTGTCGACGGTTGCGTTTGACGACTTTGAGAACTTGCATCCGACGATGCTGCCGTTTACCTTGCCCGCAAACGTGTTTGCGGACGGCACTGACTATTCGACAGATATCCGCTCAGGCACAGCCCGCGAATGGATTATTGACAACAGTCAAATGGGCGCTCCCGCGGGCTCGTTGCCAGGCGGTGTCTGTGAAGAACCAGGGTACAACGGTTGGACAGCAATGGACGTCGCTTCTTGGACGGCGGAACAAGGTTCACAGATTGGTCGTACGACCTTGGGTTTAGCGGCTCGCAACACGGCATTGGTTGCCGATCCAGATGCATATTACGATTTCGATAACCCCGGACAACCAGGGCTCGCCTACCATTCATACATTTATCGCGACTACGATTTGACTGGATTTGACGAAACAGACATCGAGATATCGTTTGACTACGAATTTGCAATTGAAAACGCTCAACGCGGCACGGTTGAGGTATCGTTTGACGGTGGTGGTTCGTGGACGTTGATTTTGGATTTGGTTAAAGGCGCTTTGCCAAATGACACGATTCTGCTTGGTCCAGCGACGATACCCGTGGTGGGCACCAGTTCGACAATGCGTTTGCGGATTGGCTGTATCGACGCCAGCAATAACTGGTGGTTTGCCGTTGACAATGTACATGTCACAACCGGCGATGGATTCGACGATTTCGAAGACTTCGAAGGTTTGCCCATGGTCTCGTTTCTCAACGCACCTCCCGGAGCACAGCCGCCCACAAGTTCTCGGTTTGACGGCACCGACTTCACCAATGTGATTCCCAATTGGACCATCGACAACAGTCAAATGTTAGGCATTTGTTTGGAGGCAGGGTACGACGGTTGGAACGCAATGGACGTTCGTTGTTGGGTCAATGAACAGGGCGGCCAAGGTCGCTCGTTGTTTGATTTCGGCGTGTTTAATGCGAACAGTGTGTTGGTGTGCGATCCTGATGCCTTCTATGATTACGATGTTGACCTCAATGGCAATCCACCTGCACCTGCCAATGGGTTTAACAGCTACATCACTCGTACATACGACCTGAGTGACTTCGACAATTGCACTCTGCAGATCAGCATGGAGTACGAATGTCGCGTCGAGAACAATCAACGTGGCACAATCGAAGTCTCGTTTGACGGTGGAACGACTTGGCTGCTGTTGGCGGATTTGATCGCTGACCCTGACAACGGGATTCCTAACGGTACGACGTTGTTAGGCGGTCCAGCGGTGTTTGTTGCTGGTTCCGAATTTACTCCGTTGCAAAGCAACACGATGAAACTGCGGATCGGCTGCACCAACGCTGACAACAACTGGTGGTTTGCGGTCGACAACATATTGGTTGAGGCCGAAACCATTGACTTCGTCAAAGGCGACGCCAGCGGCGACAACACTTTAGACTTCTTAGACGTCGATCCGTTTGTGCTGGCTTTACTGGATCCGGTTGGCTATGCCAATCAGTTCCCCAATGTCGATCCGGCCGTCGTCTTGGACTTTAATTGCGATGGTCAATTTAGCTTCTTAGACATCGATGGTTTCATCAATGTTCTATTCGGCAACTAATTTTTAGCGATTTGCCTTTTGTATGTGGCAGTCGCCTCTAATCAATTTTTCCTGGGTTTCTATTTTAGAAAGAGTGAGTGAGATATGAAAAAGATCGTAATGATGATGGCTTTCGTGTTGGCTCTAGCGAGCAATGTCCAGGCCGACATTATTTTTAGCACCAGCAACACCGACGCCAATGCCGGTTCTGATTTATCCTTAGCCAATGTTGGCGACAACGGCACAATGTACATTTGGGTATCAACCGCACCGGGTCAAGTCATCAATGGCATGAGTGTCAATATTGACAGCGATGATGCTTCGATTTTGCAAGCAACTTCGCACAATATCTACAATCCGAATTCATTGCGTTGGAATGGTACCAACGCCGGGACTCTGGGCGATTTGGTTGCCGACTTCCGCACTGTTGGTTTGTTTGCTCCGTTTGGATTGGGCACTAATGGATTGAACGACTTTGTGTTGTTTAGTGAAGTGAATTTCACGGCAACTGCCGAAGGCACAACCAACTTGGGATTCAGCGAAGGTCCATTGTCGGTAACCTACCGCGGTGGCTCGACAACGATTTGGAATACTTGGACTATCGGCACGGGCAGTGTGACGGTTGGCTCAGCGATTCCTGAACCCAGCTCAGCGGCAATCGTTGGCTTGTTGGCAGTTGCTGGTTTGGTATCTCGTCGACGCAAATAGTTCGAATTGCACTATCTACCTTCCCCGTTGATTGTCCGATCGACGACTTGGCAAAGGCTAACTTCCATTTTTATCGATTCAACTTGAGCTCGCTAAGAAAACGAAAGACGGATGCCCCTTAAGGCCTCCGTCTTTTTTATTGCATGTCCAAAATATTCAGTTTGAGAGCTGCGCATTCCCACCAACTTGTTAACAAAATTCTCGCGCCCGAATTTTTCACCGAGCCTTTTTCTAATCATTATTTTTGCACTTTATAGTGGCGTCACTGTGGCATTCCATCACTTTACTTTAGAGGAGCATTTCGATGTCAGCAAAATCATCGTGGTTACTGACCGCCAGCTTAGTATGCATCTTACTAATCGGTAGTTCCCACCGTGTTGCCGGGCAAACAGTCATTGCCCGTGAAAACTTTGACGGCGGTTCACTCAATCTGATCACCGGCTTTGACCCTATCACGCAAAATCTCGACGGCGGACCGGGAGATTATTACGGCGTGGCAAGTCTGGCCGCATGGCCGCAAGGATTCCCTCCTGGAATTCCCTTTAGCCTTTGCGATGATACGGTCGCCGATGTCAGCAATCAAGGAACTAGCACTGCGTTTCCCGCGGATCGCGAAGGCATTTTTGGTTCGGCGGCTGATTTTCTGAATCAGTTCTTCGCCATCAGCGATACACGAGAATGGACCGACGGCGGCGGGCCGTTAGTCGCTTCTTGGACTTTTGATATTTCATCTGCAGGTAACAGTCCGTTGCAGTTGAAGATCGACTTAGGTCAACAAGCCGACGGCAATAGTTTTAGCGGAGTCACGGAAGGCGCGATCTTGGTTGAATATAGTATTGACGGCGGCGCGTTCCAAACCGCGATCACTTGTGATTCGTTTGATTCGGCCGGATCGGGCTTCACTTATCGCGCGATGGATAGCGGCGACGTACCCGTGGCCGCGTTTGTAATGCAAGCGACAGGTCCAGCAGGAGTTACTAAAATCTCCGCTGAAACCGGGCTTGCAGACAGCAATCAAATCCTCGATAAGACCCCCAACCTAAGCTCCGCTAATGCCGGGCGACTCGACACATTCATCGCGGACTTGAACGGCGTTGGCAGTACGATCGAAATTCGAATCTCGACCGCTGTTCGATTTGAAGCGGCAGCTTTTGACAATCTCGAAATCTGCGCGATTGAGCCGACGTTCGTTCAAGGCGATGCCAATGGCGACGGCGTCCTCGATTTCTTGGATATTGATGCCTTTGTCCTAGCATTGATCGACCCCAGCGCTTATGCCATCCAATTTCCCGATATCGATCCAGCGGTCGTGTTGGACTACAACGATGACGATCAGTTTTCGTTCTTGGATATCGATGGCTTTATCGAAGATTTGTTAGGCGGCTAATTGCATCCGGTTGTGTGCGATTTTAGGTTCCTCCGCGAATCCTAGTGTCCTTGTGAAGTTAGCTTTGTGTCCAGCAAGCCACTCAATGCGTTTTCTCCATCGTCTCGATCGCTCGATTAGCTCGTATCCAGGTCATAGCGAATCTTGACATTGATGAAATCAGCTGTGTAATGGAAACGCCTTGGCTTCTGAGGGCACTATGGATTCGTTTTTTCTCTGACAATTCTCTGAGCGTCGCCAATCAACGCACACAATAATTTCATTAGATCTTAGTTTTTTGCTAAACTCGCTCGATTAGATTGCCGGTTTTAACGACTGGCTTAATTCCAATAATTCCAATCAGTAGATTCCTGACAATAGACCTGTCAATAGAATCGATCGTACACTATTTAATTTTGTCCCCATACGAAAGCTAGAACCGTGATCTACCCACACATCGATACTGTAACCCAATGGTGGTCCCGCACAACAGACTGTGTGGTTTCGAAATTGACGATGTTCGTTTTGGGCATTTTTTCAACGTTCGGTGTGTCGGTCATTCTTGCTCACGACGGACCAGATCCTCTGGCACATTGGCAATTTAATGAACGCCAACTCGATCAACTGACCCTCAAAGCGCGATTGGGTCCCAATGGAACATTTAGCGAAGTCCCTAAGATCGTGGCGGACCCGTATGGCCAATCGGCGGCATTCCACGGTCGCATGATGCAATGCACCATTGCCGAAGACCATCGATCGGCGGCGTCGATATTGCCCAAACAAGATCTTACTGTAGCCGCTTGGATTGCGGTTGATGCGCCAACGGAATGGGGCGGTATCGTTAACGTCATTCAAGACAACGGCGAGGCCGAAAGCGGTTGGATTCTCGGTTATGGAGATAAAGGCTTTTATTTTGGACTGGCTTCCGTGGGCGGCGACGATGGTAATGGCCGAATGACTTATTTGCGAGGGACAACCAATTATCAACCTGGAAAAATGTTCCATGTTGTCGGCGTATACGATGGGCAATTGATGCAACTATTCGTAAATGGAAAATTAGAAGCAGAATCGCGCGAGCAAAGTGGAGCGATCCTCTACCCTGAATCCGCACCATTAGTTCTTGGCGCTTATCGTGACCGCGACGAGTTTCATCCCTTGACGGGGCGAATCCGTGAAGTCGCCATTTTTGATCTGGCGGCCAAACCTAAATGGGTCGAACATGAATTCGAGCATTTAAAAGACTTAGCAGACCATATTGTTGCTCCACCGAAGCAAGCTTTAGATTTCATGGTCAGGCCATTTCTTCAATATGGCACGGAGACGGGCATGACAGTGGTTTGGCAAGCGACGATTCCCTGTGCCGGTAGGTTGTTTTGGGGCGAAGACATTACGTGCCCCAATTTGATTGACGCCAAAGACCAAGGTCCAATTCATCAGATTCGCATTGAAGGTTTACAGCCCGAAACCCAGTATTTTTATCGAGTCGAATCATCGGCCAGCGATGAGTTGATTGCCAGCGAGCCCTCCACGTTTCAAACAGCTTGCAAACGCGGTACGCCAGTCACGTTTGCGGTAATCAGCGACACACAAAAAAACCTTAAAGTTGCCGGCAAGATTTCAGAACTGGCATGGGCACATCGCCCGCATTTTATCTTGCATCCCGGAGACTTGGTCGACCAAGGCAAAAAAAACACGGATTGGTTGCAAGAGTTTTTTCCTTCGATGAATGAATTAATTTCGCGAGTACCATTGTTTCCAGTTCTCGGCAATCATGAACAAAATGCAAAGAACTATTTCGACTACATGGCTTTGCCCGATCCAGAATATTATTACACCTTTTCTTATGGCGACGCCGATTTTTTTATGATTGATTCTAATCGCAATGTTGATCCAGACAGCGAACAATATCGATGGCTCGACGAACGCCTAGCAGCGTCGAACGCTACATGGAAATTTGTTTGTCATCATCACCCCCCCTACTCTTCTGATGAGAACGACTATGGCGATTTGTGGAAGACAAACAAAGGCACCTATGGAGATTTGCGTGTGCGACAACTGGTAACTTTGTATGACAAACATCATGTCGACATCGTGTGGACCGGTCACATTCATTCTTACGAGCGAACTTGGCCGGTAAATCAAAACCAAGCCGTCGAAGTCGGCGGTACGATCTATATGATTACTGGCGGTGGTGGTGGTAACTTAGAAACCCCAGGCCCTTACCGACCATTTTTTCAGAATAATGTTCGGCGCGGCCATCACTATACGATGGTTCATATCAACGGTCGAACACTGGAATTGCGGTCGTTCGATTTGGACGATCGTTTGTTTGACACCACGAAGATCGAAAAGAAATAGCGGGGCTCTCGAGGCTGCCTATCGATCGCAGCGGACAATTCCTAGTTAGCGCTTTAAGCTGCCAAGTGGCCCTTTAAGCAACGGATCGGTCAATTGATTGTGGGAAACGAGACCTAATGTGTGCCCGGATGAATTGACAACACGCGCCAAGGTCTCGCGGCGCGATTGCAGCAATATCAACGCTTCGCCCACGGGCATATCGGGTTTGATGTCAATTAGCTTGCGGCAGCTTTCCAATTTGCCGCCGTTATTGTTGCTGACCAATAGATCGATCAAGCGAACATAACCAATTAGTTCATTGCCGGACTCATCGGTTACTGGAATCTCACTCCATTGATGTCGCTGAGCAATGCGAATCACTACTGCTAGACTTTTACCAAGCGGGACCGCTTGTGCACGGGTGAATGGCGTATAGAACTGTCGCACGGGTCGGGTAGCAATCACAAAATAGCTTTGGCTGAGCTGCCTTTGAGAAGGATGTAAAATTCCTACTTGTTGGCCTTCATCCAATACTTGATTGAGCTCTTTTCGGGCCAGGGCTAAACCTACGCGTTCAGGTGATTGCCCCAACAATTTTTCCGTAATCCGCGATAGTCCCCACAGGAGTCCCGATGCGGGCGAAAACAATATCGTCATTAGGGTCAATGGGATTGCTGCAAATCGCATGGCCACGGTCGGGGCTTGATACATGGCATATTTTGGCAATGACTCGCCCAGAATAAACACAACAGGTGTAAATACGATCGTCGCGAACAGCTCTGCTGTTGCATTGTCCCCCTGCGCCAATGATTTGGTCGATACGATTATTCCCAGCGAGATTAGATAGTTAGCAATATTGTTACCGATCAATAAAGTCGCCACTAAAAGGGCCGGAACGTTAACGAGCCGAATCAACAATTTTGCCAAGCGATCGCCTTCCAGCGCTGACATTACTAGCTTCATGCGGTTAAGCCGATAAAAACCGGTTTCCGATCCGCTACAGAACGCACTGAATACGAGTCCGAACACGAGCATTAATAATCCGATGCCGAGACTCATTCGCCGACCTCCGGATCCCGCCGCATCGTCAGTTCGACAATCAAGTGGCCACGTTCCCCTGTTTCGACGACACGAAAATGAAATGGCCCCCATTCGCATTCATCTTTGGCCTCCGCCAAACGCTGCATTTGTTCTTGGATCACTCCGGCCACCGTGACACTGTGGGTCGGCGGAATGGGCACTTCTAGTTTTCTCGCCAGCTGCCGCAAACTCATGATCCCAGCGACAATCCAGCGCCCTTCGGAAATCGGATGCAGCGGATTGCGATCGAGCAAACGTTTGCTGCGGCTGGGTGCATACGAAAAAATGGTTTCGAAAATATCTTCTACGGTCAAAATCCCAATACTCTCTCCATATTCATTGACGACCGCCGTAACCTCTCGTTCGGACTTGGTCATTTGCTCCAAAGCATCGGCGACGGTGGCACACCAAGGTAGATACAAAACGCGATCCGCCAATGCTTCCAAGTTGTGTTCGGGCAGTTGATACTGGCTATCGAGTCGAATGGCTTGGGCCACCTCATAACTCGTTGGCTCACTGACCAGCAAGTAGCCACCGGCGGGCACGCGTCCCTCCAGATCCGCCAAACTAACCGGCGGACGAAAAATTTCAAACTGTGTCCGCGGCCGCATCCATTCGTCGACTCGGATTTCCGACAAGTGCACAATGTTATTCAAAACGGTTTGTTCGTGTTCGATTATTGACGCATCACTACTCGACAGTTGGATTGCACGCTCCAAATCAACCGGTTCTAAATAATTCTCAATTCGAAAACGGGGCCAGATGACGCGCAGCGTCACGCGATTGATCGCCTGAATCCAAGGCAACAAGGGAGAGACCAATCGCACCAAAATTGCCAACGGCAAACTGACTTTAGGCGCTAACCAAAGTGGTGCCATTACGCCCACAGTTTTAGGGAGCATCTCGCAGAAAAAGATCATGAACAACAAAGTGCCCATCGCAAAACCAGTTGCCGCCAATGCTGAAAAATCTTCGGACTTTTCGATCTGTAAAGCGCAAATCGAACTGACTGAAAAAATCAGGATGTTACTGACGAGATTAAAAAACAAGATTGCTGCCAATAGGCGGTCAGGAGTGGCCAAAAGCCGTACAGCCATACGTTCGCCGGCCGAACCCTTGGCCATTCGTATTTTGTCACTGGTGCGCAAATAAAATAACGCTGACTCGCTCGCCGAAAAGAATGCCGAGGATATCATCGACACGAACATAACAATTAGCCAGGGTAACAGTGGCAACAGACTAGCCATCATCGGTTGAATGCACCCGTCCTGCGGCAATTTGGAATTCACTTAAACGCGGCATAATCATCGCCGTCGTCGCAAACCCATATGTTGCTGCCAAAACTAAAATCACAGAGCCGTAATCCTTTAACAACAGACTGGTAATGCAATAAAACATGGCCATGGGCAGGGCCGCCGACGCAATCGCCAGCGCGGGCGATGGATTGTGCCAGCCCAACGCGACATACAACCCCACCGCACCACCGACAATACAAGCCAAGAACGGCGGCAACTGAGCTTCGACATTTCCAGAAAACGAAACCATCATCACCATACTGGTGACAACGCCTAGAAACAAAAAGAACACTGTTCCCAAACTCACGCCAATTGCCGTTCGACTGCTCGCGTGTGACATTCCACTATGAATGCCTAGAACCACCACAAATACATCGAGCACCAACAAGCCGACCACTAAATAAACAAAATTCTCGAGTGAGATGCCGCCCCAAAACCACAATAATCCACATAACACTAGCGGCCAAACAATAAAATCGATCGCAACGTACATAACCCCAAAAACTTTGCCAAACAAAAATTCTCGAGGAGTAATTGCCGTCACTCGCAATAAATCGATCGCTTGACCGTCACGCTCTGAAGTAATCGACGAAACAGCCAATGCATTTAACATTACGATGCTTACCAACAAAAACGGCGCCAATGGTCGAGCGACAATCGGCACCGTGACCGCTTCACCAGCCGACGTGCGAAACGCCAAGCCGCTGGAAACCATGCTGTACAATGCAAATAGCACCGCCGCGGCAATCAGCCAATAAGCAAAACGCACAAACACGATCTTTTTGCCATAGGCCCAAGTACACATTTCCCGCCAAAGGATGGGGTTGTCCCAAACCTGTCGGCTCTTGCGGCCAACTTGACGTGCCCGATCATCCACGTGACCGGCCCGCATCGACTCCGCTTGTGCCTCACGATTCACACCGAGTTCTTCTTTGGCGGGATCATCAAATACCGAGACAAAGGGTGTTGACGATTCCGCTTGGCCCGGCCTTACATCGCGACTGGGATTCCAATATCGGACACGAAGAATGGCGATGCCGCAAATTAGAATGCTCAACCCCAAATTGAATAACAAAAATGGCAATATTTGTGATTGCCAGTTCTCAACCACGGTTGATCGACTTGCACTCATGATCGCTTGAAACGGACTGGTCATCGCCGCCAAATCGCTTGCCGAAACACCCCACCATGAGCCACCCAACCAGCCAATGGCCTCCCAAGTTCCAATCCAAGCGGCCAAAATGAGACAAACCAGCGCCAAAGATTGGAAAGTCTTTTCTCGCCAAAAAGCCACCATCGTCCCTAAACTTCCGGCGACCAAACAACTTACGGTGGTCACGGCAAATGTCCAAAGCACCTGCTGAAAACTACTGCCGCCAAACAACACGATTAACATGAAAATGGGCAAAGCCGTCAATAACATCGAACCTACGCTCAGCAGACTGGCGAACAATTTGCCCAGAACCAGCTCGGAATTTGATAGTCGGGTCATTAATAACAAGATCAATGTCTGGCGGTCTTTTTCAATACTGACATTGCTGGCCGATTGAATGGCCGAAAGAAACATCAACAAGACCAGTTGCAAAGGCGCCAGAATGATCAACAACAATGAGCCAAACCGAGCCATATCGCTCAAGTTACGAATCACTTGGGTGCCCGTGATGATCATCCAGGCCGTTGAAATTAACAATAGCAGTGCCGCACCGTATATCGTGCGAAGCGCGTACAAGCGAGGACGACGAGGTGAGACAATGGCTTCGCGTGTAAATACCGGACCAATCAAAGAGAAATGCTCCCGGGCGATGGTTAACCGATCTGAGGACCCCTCCAAACGCAGGCCGTCCACCACGTTTCCGTTAGCTTCTCAATCCCACGTTTGAATCACAAGTCGTATTTTAACGGTAATACAGCCGAATTCCCATAGGCTAAGTCGGCACTTAAGTATTACGTAGAAAAACCATTTGGGGTTTGAATTGCATTTTTTTTGACTTGGGCCCGATGAACCGCGGATTCGCGGCCAATCGGTCCTTACTTTACCTCTAACAAATCCTTGCCAAATTCCCTCTTTTTCCTTGTTTCTTAAAATAAACGACTCGTCTAATTCGTCTAGACTTTTAACTGGCAATCCAAGATGTTCGAAACCATGACATGGCCAGCACTCGATCCATTGCCTGGGAAATATCCGCTTGGAACCTGACTCGAAAC
>JBGSMY010000145.1:0-2429 GCA_041739975.1 Pirellulaceae bacterium | reverse complement strand
TTTGGTTTTTGGTTCGAACGAAGAAACGCTCGAACAGGTGGTAGTCGAGCGATTGTGTCAACTGGATCAAACGTTGGCCATTTGGGATTTTTCTTTGGGCGGCCAAGTTGGTGCGACTATCAATGAGCACATTCGTGGGGCCAATCAGTTAAGGGGTTCGGTGTACGTTCCGGCTTGTCAAAAGTGGATTTGGCAAAACCACTTGGGCACAGAGGCCGTCGATCTACAGCTTGAACTGCTCCGCATTGCGAGGCAAATTCGATTACAATGGGAATCAGACGTGGCGGTGGTAATTGGGCCGTTTCGTGAGGACGATCAAGGTCGGCCGATCTATTCAATCGCGATTACGAATGGAGTTGTGGATCTCGAACAGACTCATGTTTATTCTGGTCATCGCAGTTTGGTTCGAAGCCGCGCCATTAAACAAGTGCTGAATGCGTTACGTTTATTTTTACCACCGCATTAGCTGCTAAAAAATCATGAAACGTACACTAGCCTCGATTCCTCAAATATATCGCAACCTCCGTCGCTGGACGGAAATTGTCGCCGTTCTCAGCAAATATGGACTTGCGGATTGGCTCAGTCGCACCAACATTGAGTTCATGAAAGACCAGATCAAGGCGCCCGATGGCGAGGCACTGGCCCGATTGACGACACATGCTCGACTGCGATTGGCACTAACGGAACTCGGTCCGACTTTTATTAAATTGGGGCAATTACTTAGTACGCGCGCGGATCTGGTTGGCTTGGAACTAGCCGATGAGTTGAGCCAATTGCAAACTCAAACACCTCATGACGATTTTGATCCTATTCGCGAAATTATTGAGTCGGAACTTGGGCGCCAATTACCCGAATTGTTTGCTCATTTTGAACCACAACCGATGGCTTCGGCATCGATCGGCCAAGTGCATCGCGCGAAATTATTTGATGGCACAGAGGTCGTTGTTAAAGTGCGCCATGCTGGTATCGAAGCCAAAATAGATACTGATCTGGAAATTTTAGCTGGCTTGGCTCAATTGGCCCAAAGGCTCGATGAATTCAAGCGGTATCAACCAGTGACGTTGGTACACGATATGGGAAAAATGATGCGGCGAGAACTCGATTTTCAAAGTGAGTTTCGCAACTTATTGCACTTTCGCCAAATGTTTCGCAAGAACAAACGGGTCGAAATTCCCCAACCAATCGCTCATCTGTGCACTCAAAAAATGTTGACGATGACGCATTTGCAAGGCCAAAAGTTGCGCGATTTACGCAAACCAGCCGGGTCTGAGGATAGCGGCGAATACGAAGAATTTGCGAAGCTCGGTGCTGGATTGTACTTAAAGATGATTTTTGATGAAGGGTTTTATCACGCTGATCCGCATCCGGGCAATATTTTGCTACTTCCCAACCGTCGAATTGGCTTATTAGATTTCGGCATGGTTGGGCGGGTAGGCGAGCGATTACGAGAAGATATCGAAGCGATGTTGGTGTCGATTGTTAACCAAGATGTGTCGCTGCTTGTATCAGTTATTCAGCGTGTGGGCGATTGCCCGATGGATCTCGACGAAGCCGCCTTGGCCAGCGATGTTACCGATTTTGTCGGTCAGTACTCAACCCAAGCGGCTGCAAATTTTGATATGAGTGGCGCTTTAAACGATTTTCTGCGAATCGTGCGAAATTATCAGATCACGCTGCCTAGCGAAGCCTCATTGCTGATCAAAGTCCTAATAACGCTGGAGGGAACCGGGCAACTTCTGGCCCCCCAATTTAGCCTGATGGAAATCATGAAACCTTTGCAACGCACGTTGATGCTGAAACGATTGAGCCCGGCAAGGCAAATGCGACGCATGCGACGATTCTATATGCAGATGGAAAATTTGGCTGAACGAATCCCTAGCAAACTCGGAAGTATTATCGAACAAGTTCAGATGGGGCGATTTGATATCCATCTTGATCACCGTCGTCTCGGACCTACCGTCAATCGGTTGGTCGTGGGCATGATGACCAGCGCATTGTTCTTGGGTTCGTCACTCATGCTCAGTTATCAGGTGCCGCCTCTATGGTTTGTTTCCGAACATCCAAATTCCGTTCGCCTGTCTTTACTTGGACTAACCGGATGCATTGTGTCCTTTCTAATGGGATTTCGTTTGCTCTGGGCGATCCGAAAAAGTGGTAATCTCGATCAATCAGAGTGACGGGGAATCCTCATAGACCGAAAAAAGACGTCACGCGAGATGTGGGGACAAGAAAATGTGAGGACAAGAAAATGTGAGATGGGACGATAGCGTTCTTGAATTTTTTTTCAGTATTTTTTGTCCCACCAATCTTCCTGTCCCACCAATCTTCCTGCCCCTTCAATTTTCCTGTCCCCACATTTTCCTGTCCCTGAATTTTCCTGTCCCTGAATTTTCCTGTCCCTGAATTTTCCTGTCCCTGAATTTTCCTGT
>JBGSMY010000083.1:0-40101 GCA_041739975.1 Pirellulaceae bacterium | reverse complement strand
CCGTTGGTTAAGGCTAATGAGCTGTTGACACGAATCAATACACTTTATCGTGAGCAAGCGCGCGAGGAACAATCGTTCTTGGACCAAGAACACATCCGGGTTCGCAATCTGTTGGCCAACCGTGACTTTGTCCTGGGCGAGTATTTTGAAAAACGCGGTGAGAACCGAGCGGCACAGATTATGTACGCCCAAGTGGCCGAGGATTACCACGACACCCAATTGGCCTCCCTGGCGGAAGAACGGATTGGCACAGTTAAAGACAAGCCGCCGATCCCCGAGCAACAAGCGCAGTGGTTGGTGAACCTGTTCCCACAATCGGAGGCTGCCAAGCCACTGATTGCCGAGGGAAATAAAGAATCGATGTTTCGCTAACAAGGATCAACCATGGCGCGTATCGGTTGTTGGCTGATCCTGATAATTTGCATTACCAGTGGCTGTCGCGGCTATCAGGTTGGCAATCGCTATATGTTTCGTCAAGATGTTCGCTCGGTTCATGTGGGGATCATTGAGTCCAACTCCTATCGACGGTTTACTGGCCAAAAGCTGACGGAAGCAATTGTCAAACAAATCGAACAGCACACGCCTCTTGCCATTGCTGAACCAGCAACCGCCGACAGTTTTATACAGGGCCAGATCTTAAGAGACACCAAACGGGTGCAGGGCCAAACCCGCACGGGTGAATTGCGCTCGTTGGATTATGGTTGGCAAATCGAAATTGTTTGGGTCGATCGCGCCGGCACACCACTAATGCCTCGACAACTTGTGCAAATCAGCTTAGATGAACAAATCATCCCCGAGGGTGGTCAATCGCTGGCTGCGGCCGAACAGCAATTGGTCGAACGTCTGGCCCGCCGAATCGTTGGCCAAATGGAAATGCCTTGGTAAGTCAACGGAGACCCCAAGGAATTTATTCGTTCGCAATCAGACATCGTTATCGTTTTGCGAATCGATTAGACGATGATGCGTTGCTGCCAATCTCAACTGGCGCGCAATTGGTATCGATCTCGATTTCAGCCGCACGCAAAATCCCATCTAACTTCGCTCGCAATTGATGCATTTGATCAGCACTCCATTGCTGACCCACGTGAGCCACAATATACAGAAGTGCCAACACTACGAGCGCCGCCAACGCAATCCAACCACCCCAACTCGATTCCTGAATCATCCATTGGGACGCCGCAACAGTAATTCCAAAGAACGCAGTAAAGATCATCGCTAAGTAAACGATCCAGACGGTAGTCCAGACATCAACTCGCGGAGCAAACCGGCCGTGCAGCGCGACATGCTGTGCATGTTGATGCACGTAAAACGATAAATGGGGGGACCACAGTCGGTGCTCTCGCTGAGGCAAATGCAATTCACCGTATTCACCAAACATTAAAAACAACGGGTCGTCGCCAGTTCGTCGTTGTTCGGCCGCCAGTTTGGCAATGGCCGCTTCGCGACTTTCCCTCAATTGCAATTCAAACGTTGGTCGCAGATGAAACCACTGCATGGTGCGTATCCCCCGTCCAGCCAGTAGCCACGAAATCTTGAATAAGCTTATTCAATTCTCGATTCTAGTTCGCGCTCAAGATAACGAACAGCCACGAACCAGTACGTTCCGCAACACTCCGCGAATCGAATCGCGCGCCAAATCGCACGCGACATCAACGAATGTGCTGCGATGACGCGCTATTGGCGAGTGATCTACATCGGGTAGGCATAAAAGCTCTTTGTCGATTGACGGTAATAGTCGATTTCGCGAAGTTTGAATCGACCATCCCAGGGCTCCATCGCCCAAACATACGGAGTGCCGTCGAAATCGTAATAGCCGATGACGTTGATGTGGGAGGCGCCGTTGATAGTGTAGCCGAGCAACAATGCCCTATTCGCATCGCTGGTATTATTGCGCAACCAGTCGTAAGTCAAACTTGAAATATCAAAAGGATTGCGGACAAATCCTTTCCAACGATAATTCAATTCGCTGGGGTCCATTATATTTTCAGGCGTGGCGCGATCCGACAAAATCTGATCGTAACCGCTGGTCGATATTCCGCCCATCTTAGCGCCATCGTTTTCGACTAAATGACCATACATTGCATGAATTCGACCTTGAGTAATTCGCGGTCGACCGCCGCCACAATACTTTGCCCAGAAAGATAAACAAGCCGCCCAGCAGGCCATGTCATGCATTTGTCTAACCGCCGAGTGCCAACCCATCACGGTACCCAGATCAGCTTCCGCCGGCGAGCCGGGTACATTGGCCGGTGCCCGCCCCCATGTGATCGAGGAGTTGTTGACGGGAACGGGCTTTCCGACCAGCGAATTGTCTAAAGCCGTCAATGTCATTGGACCGACCTTGCCGTCGGGAGTCTGATTCGGAATTGCTTTTTTCTGAAAGTCTCGAACGCGCGCGTCGGTTTCATTGCCAAAGATCCCATCCGGTGAACCTTTTTTTTGCGTCGAAACCGGCATGGAAAACCCGAGGGCAATTAACGCTTGTTGCAAGACCTGGACAGCTGCACCTTGCTCGCCCAACTTTATCGTTCGGCCTCCCGATGCGGCGTCGGAAAAACGAGGATGAGAAAACCACTCGGTTCGAAAGTGCGACATTATCAACTCCTGATTCAGTTTTTTGACAAACGGGCCACCGTTTTTGCGGCCTGCGAGCCATTGTCTACGCCAGGCACCGCACACTGTTGTCTCGATTCTGCCAACGACCACTCAGAATCGCGGAGATACTCAGAATGCGACAAGAATCTCAAAATGGACAAATATTTGGCCAGTTTAAGGGGGCAAATGGTGGTCTTAAGTACTTTGACAGAACGCACCGCAACCGCGAAGATAGGTGGCGATATCGATGTAATACTCGCTCGGTAAGCCCATTTGCTTGGTGAGATTTGTTTTCCGGCAACATCCGATCAGATAAAAATGACAGTGAGCAATTCAAATATTCCTCCTCACGCTTCTTGGACGCGAGTCAAACAACGGGCAAAAATTATCCAAGACCTGCGCAAATTTTTTCACGCGAGGGCGTTCGTTGAAGTAGAAACTCCGATTCTCTCCCATGACACGGTTGTCGATCGTTATCTTAATCCGATTATCGTCGACGCCCGACAGGTTGGGCTGACGAATGAATCACAAGCTCATTTGTACTTGCAGACATCTCCCGAGTTTGGAATGAAACGGCTGTTGGCTGAAGGGGCAGATCGGATCTATCAGATTTGCAAGTCGTTTCGCAGCGGGGAACGGGGAGCTTGGCACAATCCCGAGTTCACGATGCTAGAGTGGTACGAAGTCGATGTCGAATACCAGCAAGGTCGGCAGCGGTTGATCGAATTAGCGGAAACAATGATGCCAGGTGTCACATGTCTATCAATTACTTATCGAGACTTATTACTTGAAGTTTGCGAAATTGACCCCTTTTTAATTTCAGAAGATCAACTCGCCAACAAAGTGCGGACTCTTGTGCCAGACTTGGCGCAATCCGCAACGATGCCGAATCTAGCTTCGCTCGATCGCGATGAATTGCTAAATCTACTCATGGGTTCGATAGTCGAAGATTACTTGCGACGCCAGGCTAGTGTGATTGTTTACGATTGGCCGGCAAGCCAAGCGGCGTTGGCACAAGTGAGGCAAACTTCCGTCGGGCTAGTTGCCGAGCGATTTGAATGGTACTTTCGTGGCGTTGAATTGGCCAACGGCTACCATGAGTTGCTCGATTGGAATGTGTTGGCCGAACGCAATCAACTTGTCAACCAATTGCGATTGGCTCAAGGTGACCTGGCACTGCCTAGCGAAAGTCGTTTATTGCAAGCAATGCGTGTTGGTTTACCCAAAAGTTGTGGGTGTGCACTAGGTGTCGACCGCTTGGTCGCTTGCATCCTCGAAGTTGACTCGATCGATCACGTGATCGCTTTTCCTTGGGAACACGCTTGATCGCAGCGGCAAAGCCTTGTCGGTTAGAGGCATTTGCCAAACTAAATTTTCCTCGCAATTTTTTTACCCAAACAATTCATCCAGCGCGACGGGTTCGTAATAAATGCGGCCACTGCGAATGAGGGACATTTGTTTATCCAACGTGCGGATATTCTTTTCGTATAAAAAACGCTGATTACCGAGATCAATTCGATTCGAATAGGCCTTGGTTACATCAAACTCGCACTGGCCATTTTTCCAGCGGGCAAAACGTCGATAAATTCCATAGCCTTGGCACATCTGCGGCGCAATGAGGATCGTTTCGACTTGGCCCAATTCAAACGCGCGGTAAACTCGGGCGGTTTCTTCCGCCATCTGCCACTCTGCCGCGGAAATGTCAATCAATATTCGATGATCTTCGAGTGCCGAGCGTGTCCCAAAAGCAATCAATTCGTAGAGCGCCAATAGTTGAGTGTGATTGCGATATGGAAAGTCCATAAATCCCAATCGCCGATTGGGCACCAACAATAAATCAATGTCCCAAGACAGAGCGTTGGACCAAAATCCACCCCACAACACAAACTCAAACATCCCTAAGCCCGGGCCACGCCGCAATAAATCGCGATACCAGTTCATCAACCGAAACATCGTTGGACGCCCCCATGGTTTGGGGCAAATATAGTCGTCAAGTTGAAATGCGAATTTACCAGTCATTTACGATTCAACAAACCGCGGGCTAAGCTATCCCAAAAACCGATTTACCAATCCAACAGCTCGGTTAACAGCACTGGTCGATAATAGACGCGACCGCGCGCTGCCCAAGCCCCGATCGTTTCTAAGTATCGATGACTGTGTCGATGCCAGCCACCCCAGTCAGGGCCAGCTTCGTTGCCGTTGGTCACCATTGACTCTGACTCTGCCTCCGATTCTATCGCTAATTCCCCCGCTGCTATCCCATCGCGAAACATTTGCAGCCGCGCGATCAAATCAAGCCTCGCTGGTACTTGTTCACGAATCAAATGAGCTGTCGATTGCTCGACCTCAGCTTGCAAAACGAGCTCGCCCAATCGCTGGGCGGAGTGAGGTTCGCCGACGCTGAGGATCACTAATAGCCGATATCGATCCAGAGCCAACTGAAATGCCGTTCGCATGTGGTTTCGCAACTCGCGCCAATCCGCCGCCGTCATGGCTGACCACGGCACAATTGTTTCCAGCCAAATCGACAATGAATTCGCAGACTCTGCGCCGCTCGACCAAAAATCTCCATACAAATAAGGTTTCAGCCCGATTCGGCAGGGCCAAGGAGTCCAGATTTGTTTGTGCCATAATTTGAGCCGAAATAAATCCGGGTGGGTCCAGGGGACTTCAAAAACCAGGTCGTCGGCAATCAACTGGAAATTCATAGTCGTTCAAAATGAAGGTGTGCAAGATACAGATAGGATGCAGTCGCAAGGGCGCGATCGTCTTAGCGCCGCCAAGTCCAAGTTGTATCGATAATTCGGCAACGATAGAGCAAGTGTACGAACTGCGTCGACTTCAGGCAATGGAACAAGTCCCAGGAGAAAAAAGAATTTTCTCTTGCCAGAGAACCATCACAGCCGCATTAATGGCCGAGCTATCGCCTCATTTACACAAATCCAGCAGGGATTAGGTCCAGCAAGGACTAGTGTTCGATTTGTGGCAGCGATCATTCGAAATCGACCTGAACAAAATCGAATCGCTTGAAATTAAACCGCAACCTACTTGTATTTGTCGAGTTCAATATCGATCGTTTGTTGCCCAGGTTTTACTTCCAACAAAATCGGCGTTCTGGCTGCTAAATTAAACTTGTCTGAAATCCGTGACGGCATCGCGTCGGCATCGCGAGTATTCATTGCGACGTAGTCCCATAACACGACACGATGCTGACCAACGGCGGCACCCGGTGTGTTATCTTTACCTGAAAACGACAAACTGAAATTGCCCTCCGCATCGGATTCCCCAAACGAACTTTCAGCCATGTTGCCTTTTTCTGGGTCCGGCAAGAACTCCACGCGAATGCCATCGAGTTTTTTGCCGTTCAAAGTCACCGCGCCGTTAACTAGGCCCAACTCGGGAATCTTCTTGCTGCAACCCGCAAGTACCGATACTAACAGCAAGACCACACAAAACTTTGTCATTAATTTCATTGCAACGCACTCTCAGATAGTTTCAGACTGTAATACGACAAGTTACAAAAAGTTTTAGGCGGTAGATTAAAAACCGGCCGACAACAAAGTTCTCAGCCTCCTTAAAACATTCGACCAACGAATCCGTTTACTATACCTCAGACTTAATCAATGATCGAGAGAGGTGCGGTGTTGGGTCGACACAACGTCGCAACGCCCCGGCTAAATGCGAGCAATTTAATTTCGTAAAGATTTCTTCATGCAATCGGCTAAGATATTCGGCTCATTTCGACTGCCAGAATATGTGGGTTTGTCCGAATACGATCGAGATGTTCTGGGGTCAATTCCGTATCAAGTTGAATGCGTGCACAAGCGGCCTCTGCGCCGTCATAAATAATATTTTCCATTTCCTCGACATTGATATGAGCTTCGTCGATTACATGAAACACGTGTGCCAATACACCAGGCTGGTTTTGGTGACGGACCGTGAGCAAGCACGTTGCCGGAGTTTTGGCCGCTAAGTTTACGCAATTAGCAACTTCGCCGGTTTCCAAATAATGGCGCACGATTCTTACCGCTTCGTCGGCAATTGCATCTTGTGCTTGATCCGTCGATGCTCCGACGTGGTGGGTGCCAAACACTCCCGGCAGTTGGATAATCGGATCGGCGAATTCGCCCGTACCACCGCTCGGTTCCTGTGCAAAAACATCTAGCCCCAATCGCAGGCTTTTGGTTTTGACGGCATCGCCCAAAGCATTTTGATCGACGACACTACCTCGACTGGTATTGATCAAGATTGCGTTATTCCGCATTTCTGAAACAAACGCCGCATTGATTAGTTGATTTGTTTCGGCATTTGCTGCCACGCTAACACTAATTACATCGCTTTGCCGAGCCAAATCCAGCAGGGTAGGGCAGTACCCCAGTTCTAGCGACTCCGCTTTCTCAGGCGAAAGACTACGGCTCCAAGCGATCACGTTCATGCCAAAAGCGCGACCGCGGGCGGCGATTTCTAATCCAATTTGGCCCGTTCCAATGACCCCTAAAGTTCTGCCTTTTAAACCACGCGCTTTGGAATATTCGTTTTTGTTCCATTTGCCGGCCCGCAAGTCAGCTTGCTGGTCAGGAATTCGGCGATCGCAGGATAGAATCAAACCCCAAGCAACTTCGGCGACCGCCACGGAATTCTTTCCCGGACAGTTCGTTACAAAAACGCCCGAACGACTGGCTTGTTTAACGTCGATACTGTCGTATCCAGCGCCCGCGCGGACGATCATGCTCAGACGCCGACCGGCTTGCACTGCGGCGCCTGGCACTTTGGTTCCACGAACAATTAAAATGTCTGGGTCTACATCCCGGATCGCTTGTTCCATTTGTTCGGCTGAAGTATCCGGTTGCGAAATTACTTCGCAGCCCATTTGTTTCAACGCAGCAATTCCACTGGCCTGAAATTTATCCGCAACCAAGATCCGCATATATTCATTCCTACTTAAAAATTCGTGCAAGCCCCAAATAGCTTATCGGCCATCCCAACGCGCCAGTATTTGTTATTGTTCAAACCGATGGACAAACAATCCGCTTCTCAATTTTGGTTCGAACCAAGTCGATTTGGGCGGCATAATGGCGCCGGCATCGCTGACGGCTAACAGTTGTGCAATGCTGGTCGGATACATAGAAAACGCGACGGCTGCCTGTCCCGTCCTTACCAGTTGTTCCAGTTCTTTGGTTCCCCGCATGCCGCCCACAAACCCAATCCGCTTGTCGGTCCGCGGATCGCCTACGCCAAGTAGAGGCGTGAGCACGCGACTTTGCAAGAGCGCCACATCGAGTGATTCAATCGGATCGGTGTGGGGAATCGAATCGGGTGGAAACGTAAATTGGTACCATTGTTGGCCGACAAACACGCAGACGCTGCCCGGCGATTGTGGTTCGGGATTGCTGGTAAATTCCACGGAGCCAATGGTTTTCAATCGTTCCAGAAACTCTTCAGGGGTTTGACCCTGAAGATCGTTGACAATGCGGTTGTAAGCCATAATGCATAATTCGCTGGCGGGAAACACAACCGACAAGATGCGATTGTACTGTTCCTCTCCGGTGTGATGAGGATTCTGTCGTTGTCGTTCCGACGCGGCGCGTTCTCCGCCAGCCGTTCGGTGATGGCCATCCGCAATGTAAAGGGCTGGAACTTCAGCGAAACAACGAACGTATGTGGAGGGGGTTTCAGTAGCCCAAATCGTATGCCGAATACCATCCTCGGCGACGAAATCGATCAGGGGCGAACCGGCAACATCGCGGGCGATTAATTGGGTGATTGCCGGTTGATCGCGAAAAGTTAAAAAGACGGGCTCGGCATGAGCGCTACAAACAGTCATATGTCTTGTGCGGTCGTCTTCTTTGTCAGGTCGCGTTTTTTCGTGTTTCTTGATCAGGTCGGCGCGATATTGTTCCGCGTCACACGTGCAGACAACACCGTGTTGATGTCGACCATTCAGAGTTTGTCGGTAAATAAAAATTCCTGGCGTGGTTTGCATTTGCAACCAACCGCGCTGTTCGAACTGGTGCAGGTTAGCCGCTGCGGTGGCGTAGACGCGAGGATCGTAGACATCGAGATTTTCTGGCAGATCGATCTCCGAACGAACGACGTGCAAGAAACTATATTCGTTGCCAGCAGCCCGCTGACGTGCCTCGTTGGTGCTAATCACATCATAAGGCTCGCAGGCTATTTTGCCGGCCAAATCGGGCGTGGGCATGATCGCTTGAAAGGGATAGATTTTGATCATAAGTGCTCAGTTTCCAGCGAATTTTTTTGCAAAACTGAGATTATCCTGACTGACAAGTCGCAGGGATGTCAACCGCCCCGCCCTCGGTTGTAGAAAATTTTGCATATTGGCGACTGGTTTCAAGGACAGAAACCTGTGGCGATGGGGTTGGGCCTGCTGTACTTTTCCCGAATTTGTTTTACGATAAATTTCCAAAAGGCTGAGGTTGGCTGGGTCGAAAATTGCGAGGCCAGGTAGTTCTCGATTGAGCCGACTTGGATTGTCACCGAACTTGGGGACGTAGCTCAGTTGGGAGAGCGTCGCGTTCGCAATGCGAAGGCCGTGGGTTCGACTCCCATCGTCTCCATGCTGTGGTTCAATTGTCTTGCGGTGTGGTTACTATTCGAACACTGTGTTCCGAGCACTGTGGCATGCGAATCGCTATTTATGGATTTCATCAAAATTCCCTCATTGCTGCCGTTGACTCGCTTCAAGAATCCGGTGCTTGGCACGTCGTCTATTGGGTCGGGGCCGATCAGCCTGATCGTCAATTTGACGAAAACATTATTCAATGGCACCTGGGCAACTTAAATTGGGAATCGTCGTATACGGCCTCAGCAGCGTTGGCCCATCGCATCGAAACATTTATAACTGCGCTATCGCGAGATCATTGGGAGCAATTTCAAGATCAATTGTTGCGACACCCATTTGGATTGGAGCTGACCGATGGCGACGTTTCGAAATTTCTCTATCGACTGTTGCATAAGTTTGTCGGTCAATTGGAAAAATCGGGCGCGCAAGCGCTGTTGACGCAGAATCTGCCTCACCAAGGATTTGATTTGGCGCTATACTGGGCGGCGAAAATATCAGAACTGCCTGTTACGCTGTGTTATCAAACGATCTTGCCCAACCGGTTTTTTTTCTGTCATGAGTTGAGCGATTTTGGTTGGTTCCGCCAAATCCAAACTCGGGCGACGACGCCAGCCCCCCCGCTGCCCGATGGTTTTGAAAAACAATGGTTTTACATGCAAGACCTACCATCCGATCATGTACTCCACAATCCGCAACAACTTCCCGCTTGGAAACAAACGTGGCGCGACTTCAAACTGAATTGGAAGGCTTGGAAACAATTCATCGGTTGGTATCGTTGGATTGGCAAACAACACGGGTTTAATGTCGAGCCTTCTGAACATTACCATTGGAATTTGCGTCGGCACGCCGTCTCTTGGTCAGTCTGGGCGGAGAAAAACCAAGCGTGCCCTGTTGTTTATTTTCCCTTGCATCTACAGCCGGAGCTCACCAGCAGTACACTCGGTGACCAATACCGCGACCAGTTGCGTGCCCTGCAAGCATTGAGCGATTGGATTCCGAAGGACGCGCGGATTGTTATTAAGGAAAATCCCAAGCAGACTCATCGATATCGCGACCAAAGTTTCTTCGACCAATTGCGAAAGATTAAGCGGGCGGTGTTTATTGGCAAAATTGGCAATACGCACGAAATCATGCGACGCGCAACGTTTGTCGCGACTCTTTCTGGCACCGTCGGATGGGAAGCAATTAATGCAGGAAAGAACGTATTAGTATTTGGACGACCCTGGTATCTGACTTTGCCGGGCGTTTACTACTGGCCGCAGCAACCGAATTGGAATCAGTTGTGCAAACAGTCAATTGAGCGGACGGGGCTCGAGCAGGCTTTTCGGATTTTATGGGACTATGGTCGACCAGGAATTGTCGATTTGAATTACGCAGCAGCAACACCTGAATTCAGTGGCGAAAATAATCGCCAACTACTGACCGAATTCTTCGAAGAACAGATCGAATATTTTATGGCGGCCGGGAAGGGTCGTTACATCATCGAGAAATAATTTTCGACCGCCAAGTCCAACGCATCTTTGGTCAACACAAACGGTTGCTTGCGGAACTTTGCTAGGTTTTTAACTTGCAACAACAGATCACGCGGATGACAGTTGCGAAAGGGTCGGTTATTGGGCAAGTAATGGGTTTCGATCAAATATTTGATCATTTCTTTGTCGAAAGGGCACCCTAGCACGCCGCACATGATTTCAAACAAACGAACAAAGTCTTTGATTGGAGGATTTGGCACCTCGATTTTGTAAGGAATTCGTCGCAAGAACGCATCGTCTACCAAGTCTTTGGGCTCTAAGTTCGTCGAGAAGATCACTAATTGATCGAAGGGAACTTGGACTTTTTTGCCGCTGGTGGTGTTAAGGTAATCGTAACGTTTTTCCAATGGCACAATCCAACGATTGAGCAATTCGTCGACTGAAATTTGTTGGCGACCAAAGTCATCAATGACCAGCACGCCGCAGTTGCTTTTCATTTGCACTGGGGCTTCGCTGATACCTGTATGGTGGTTGTGTTGAATTTCTAAATGCTCCATTCGCAATTCACCGCCGACGACGATCGTGGGGCGTTTGATGCGAACCCAGCGTTGATCGATCGAATCGTCGGCCAGAATGCCGGGACCCTGCTCTAGCGGCGCTTCTTCATGACTCATCGGATCAAAGATCCGTACTAAATCGCGGTCGATCATGATCGCGCGAGGAATCCAAATGTACTTGCCAAATGAGGCCGTCACTCGTTCGGCGATACTCGTTTTACCATTGCCTGGATAGCCATATAAAAACATACCGCGACCACTATTGATGGCCGGACCGAGCTTGGTCAAAAGATCCGGGCTAATCAACAAATCGCTAAACGCTTTTTCTAAATCAGCTTGCGATGGACTTTGTTCATTGATGGTCTGTCGTTTGACACTGTTGACATAGTCGTGAAACGAAACGGGACTTGCGCCAAAATAGGAACAGATATCGGAATAACGTTTGGCTCGATCGCGTCCATTGTCGGTCAATCGACAATAGTAGTCATTCATTTGCGATTGACCGGCATAGCCCAGCAATTGTTCGCTTTTCATGCGAGTCACGATTTGTTCGCACATGGCAAAGGGCAATTTGACTTGTTCGCTGATTTGTCGGATTGTGGCCTCGCCCCGAGCCAACAGATATTTTGAAATTAATTCTTCGACAAACGGTTCGCTAACGCCGGCTTTTTGAAAACTGGTTGGAGTTGTCGGCACATAAGGCCCGGCGTTTTTGTCGCCCACGCCTTTTTGCAGTGTGGGCGCTTGGTTGGTGGTATCCGATTGGATTTTCAAGCTGCTTAATCGGCTGAGCAACTCGTTCAATCGTTGATCGGCGCCGGCATCTCCGACGGTTTGGTTACCAAGGTTGGGGTTCAGTGTGCTCATGGCAATTGGGGGCTGATGTCAGTGATAGGTGAACGGGAAAATGGACGTTGAAGCGTAGGTTACGCAATTGGTGGCAAGACCGATTGAAACCTGAAACGACAAGTAAAGTCCTAAAGGCTAATAACGAGTGTGAGGATTGTACTGATTGTGCGGGGCTGATCGCGGTTTGTTCCGGTTTGACGCGAGTTGTGCGTGGGTTAGTGCTTGTGGTCTATGTGTTGGTCTATGCCGCGATGCGGGTGGCCTGACGAAATGGAACCGGAACGGGGAACCGGAACGGGGACAGGCCCTCGACCGCAACCGGAACGGGGACAGGCCCTCGACCGCCAGCAAGTTTGGCGGCCAGATCGGGAATCGATCAGGGATCGATCAGGGATCGATCAGGGACAGACCCTCGGGGGAACGAACGGAACGGGGGACAGGGACGGGGGACAGGGACAGGCCCTTGACCGCCAGCCAGTTTGGCGGCTAGATCGGGAATCGATCGGGGACAGACCCTCGGCCGCCCGTACCCTAGAACGGGAATGGGAACGGAACCGGAACCGGAAACTGGAACGGGGACAGACCCTCGACCGCCCACAAGTTTGGGAACGGGAACAGACCCTCGGCCGCCTACAAGTTTGGGAACGGGGACAGGCCCCCCTGTATTATCGTCTCGGCCGCCCGTCCCCAGGGAATGGGCGGGAACGGGGAGGCGGGAACGGGGACAGACCCCTCGGCCGCCAGCAAGTTTGGCGGCTAGATCGAAATAAATAAAACGACGAGAGATGTATGGGTTGTATGGTGTATGGTGACAGGCACCGAGATGTGTGGTGACAGGCACCGAGACGATGTGTGGTGACAGGGAGATGTGTGGGGACAGGCACCGAAGGCCCCGAAGTTCGAAGTAACCGAAGGACCGGTGACAGGCACCAAAGGACCGGTGACAGGCACCTAAGGACGTGACAGGCACCAAAGGACGTGACAGGCACCAAAGGACCAACTTGGCGGTTCTTTAATGGTTAATCCTGGAAAACTGGGATGTTTGGGATGTTTAGGGCGTTAGGTATCGCAAATGTCCTTGACTTGTCAATTGCTAGCACTGGCATTATTTTGGCGCTTGGTACTGGCCATGGTCGTTGTAGGGAGACAGCTGGACTCTTAAGAACAAGGAAGTCATGCTCGCCTCTCTGCGGTTGTCGATTGGAGTTCGTCAAGTCGAGTTAGCAGTTCGATCCCAATTCGCTCAGCGATCATCACGGCGTGTCAAACCGATTTAGTTTGGCCTCTCGCGGAATTGGTTTTTTCGCGGAATTGGTTTTTATCGACTTTTGCGATTGTAAACCTCCGAACGAATTCGATTGACACTCGCAGGAAGCAACGCCACGCAGGATGTGGTGATGGTCAAAAAAATTTCAAAAATTCTGAGCCTAGTGCAAACCGTTGCCTCACAAGCAACGTAGATCAAATAACTTGCGGATCATTCTGCTCATTACTTGTTCCCATCGACTCGCTCAAACGAATCCGATTCGGTCGGTTCGGAAGTGAAGGGGCAAGTCGACGTTCCTGATCACTTCGTCCTCACTCTTACAAAATATGAGGTGTTCGATGCGTTACCAACCACGATCGATTGCACAACGTTTTCGTACTTGGCGAATTCGCAACTGGCGAACTCGCACAAAGCATTCCACCAACGCAACAACTCCGCGTCCGCGCCGTGCGCAACTTTCTCCGTTTACTTTTGAGCGTCTTGATTCGCGAAAAATGATGGCCGTCGATTCACTTGATAGTCCGTTGTCGAATGAAGTGAACAACCCGTTGGTCTCGTCAAACTTTGTTGGTCCCCTGGCAATGGTAGGTAACCATGCAGTCGCCAGTGCCCAAACTCAACAAATTACCGGCGATGCTATTGCTTACGCAATGACGGATTCAGGGCAGCTGCTGAGCGTCGATCTTCAATCTGGACAAAGTGTTTCGCTATTCCAGACAGGTTTGTCTCAAGTGGAGTCGTTAAGTTTTGGACCGAATCGTCAGCTGTGGGCCGTTGCCAATCGCAATCAGTTGTATCGAATTGACTTGCAACAACAGACCGCCATTTCCTTACCTATCTCATTGAAACAACCATGGCCAGCCTGGATTGAATCATTGGCGTTTGACGGTCAGACCATGTATGCGACGGCAAGCTATCAATTTCAAAAACCAGCGGCCGACACCTTGATCAAAATTGATTTGTCGAGCATTTCAGCTCACCCGATTGGAGCCATGGGGCCCGCCGGAAAAGATGTCGAGGGGTTGGCCGTTGGCACTGACGGACAATTGTACGGTAGCAACATCGTCGAAAATCGATTGGTCCGTATAGATCGACAAACAGGCCGCGCGTCCACGGTACAACAATGGAATGCTTTTGTAACGGGAATGGAGCTTGATGCGCAAGGACAGATGTGGGGAATTGCCGGCCAACAACGAGGGTTCGGTCAAGCAACTTTGATGCATATCGAACCGACCACCGGACGTTTGACACACCAAGCGACGTTACCTATTTCAAACATTATGGGATTGGCGATGCCACCGGCGATGGTCGATCCAGGGATTGGGGAATTGCCAAGCAATCCATTGGAGAGTCTGGAGGACACCGGTGGTGGCGATGAACCAAGCGGTGGCAATGGCGGCGGTGGCGACCCAGGTGGCGGCGGTGGCGGCTCCGGCGGTGGCGGAGGTGGCTCTGGCGGTGGGAGCGGCGGCGATGATCCCGAGGATCCCGTCAATGCAACGGTTTGGGTCAGTAGCGCGGGCGGATATGAAGGTGATCTGCTCAAGTTTCGCGTCGAGTTGCAAGGCTCGCCCGAAGCCGGTCCTGCCAGTGTAGGAATCAGTTACCAATTCCAAGATCAAACCGCCACTAACGGCCCAGACTTTTACCCAGAAAATAACGACATCCAGTTGAGTTGGACCAATCCTGTGGGTTATATCTTGGTCCAAGCCAAAACCGATTTACAAGAAGAACAAGAAGAACAGTTTTTTGTCTCAGTATCCGCCAGCAATGGCGTTGGTGTCCGCTATTCAAACCCCGATGAAAATGGCCAAGCAGTCGGTTCCATCTCTGACAGCGGATCGGAGTCAGTCGAATTGTTTCTGGATGACGTCGAATTGGAAGAAGGCACCAACGGGATGATGCGAGCGTCCTTGTCGCGTCCCGCACCACACACCATCGCCGTTCAATTTCAATCGCAGGACGACACCGCAACCGCCGATGAGGGCGACTATCAATCGCTTTCCGGCACAATTCATTTTGCCAAAGGCGAGTTGGTCAAATACATTGCCGTAAACTCCAGTGTTAATTCCGACGCAACTGCCGAGGAACGATATCGAGTTCAAGCCACGATCACCGATGAAGGCAATGCACAAACAAAATCTGCCAACGTCAAAATCGTGGAAACCGACGGTGCAACAATCATCGATCTCGACGTCGATTCGAATAACAATGGTTCGATCGATTCCAATGAAGACCCGCTGGAAAACAATCCAAACCTAGTAGGCAAATGGATTCCCATTAACAACGGCGATGCCAATGGCAATCATATAGTCGATTGGGCCGACTGGAACTCAAACAATGCCATGGTACCGGCCCGATTGAGCCTCTCCGGTCAATACGATCTGGAGACCGCAAAAATCTTTTTCGATTACCAACATTCCGATCCACAATTAGTAACACAGTTGCAAGGAATCTATACGAGAGCGGCGGGCAACATGCGGATCTGGACCGTTAGTGGCAACGACCAGCGCAATCCCAACGGCGTTTCGGCCGGTGGACATTTTGTTGGTCCCGGTTGGCATACGCTTTTGGATCTTGGATTCTCAGAGGCCTCCCGCGTCGTGGACTTATTTATTGAGGGATTGCAGCTGAGCCCAACGTATGGGGCCGAGTTGATTCGCGTGATATTGGATCCAGGTGAGGGCGGGCAATCCGGTTCGCCCAACGATCAATTGTTGGATGAGGTTCGCGGCTCCATCGCAGGTGTTGATGCCGATGTCGATACTTTGAACAATGATTTTCACGGGCCGCAAGAAGTCGCCGATCAACAAGAATATCGCTTGGATTTGACGGGTGCAATTGTGTTGGCCAATCGGTTAGACCGCAACAATGATGGGGTGCCCGGCTTTGCCGATGGATTCGACCGTTTCAACAATTCGGGGCAACAACAAAGCGGTCGGTTTGCGAAATTCCGCATCGCCATTCCTTTGTGGGTAAATCCCACAACCGCTCGGCTCTCGTTTCAATACCAAGCGGCCGATCCGGATTTGACCTTTCGCACGGCCACCGGCCCGACCACGTGGGACTATTCCCCGGGCAGCGGCAAACCCATTCGATTATGGCAACGCGACGGAATTTATTCCCGCGAAGTTGCGGACCTATCATCGGGCGGAAACTTTATTAACGCTAAAAACTATCAAGCGAGCCTGTTGGATTGGTATGACGACAGTCAGTGGCAATTTGCCGAAATCTATATCGAAGGAATCAACGAAACCGAAGCCGCCGCCGTTCGCATCAACGTTCGTCTCGACCCCGACGGTACAGGGCCCGCGGGCTGGGTCATGGAAGACCAAGTCCGCTTATCGGTTGCCGAGCTGAAAGTTATCACCACCGATGTCAGTGGCATTACCGGGCCCGCCGCCGAAAAGTTAACCCGCATTCATCGCGACCGAGAACCAGATGGATTGACGGCCGATTGGCAGCCCGATGTGAGTGACGGTTCGACATTGCTGCTGCGTGTCGTTGCACCCGACTACCTACACCAACTCGTTCGCGGTTCCAATGGACAATCGGCCACCCATCAATTGGATATTGCTTTTGGACAATTTGAAGAGATCTCTGAGCAAGGTAGCTATGCCGAACTCGATCCCGAAAATGGTTTCTGGTTCTCGCCCGACAATACCGGCCGTTTTGCCGATTCACCATTTGCCAATGGCCACGATGCGTTGCATGCCTTGGAAATCGATGCCATTGACGATTTCTACAAGAACCAAGATCGCCGGGTCTTGGCCGCGACGTTTTATCAGCCGCCTTGGGAAGCGGCGCTTGGTCCCAATGACCTAGTTAAAAACCGAAATATACAGTTCGCCATCAAGGCGGAAGGAATCGTAAACGAGCAAGGTGGCAAGCCAGGTGGCAATGTGACCATCGCTCGACCACCAATTATTACCGTGCACGGTATTAGCAGTTCGACCGACGTCTGGGATTACCTCAAGGCGAATCTGGATCGCGATTATGCTGGTCACCATGTGAACGATTTTAGCGTGAGCCATTTTGATGTGCAAAAAGGCAATGGGGAGTTGTCGTTGCTCTAGGAACGAGTGGCTGAAATGACTCAGCGTGCTTCATTTGCGTTTCGTTCCGGCCAATCGAGCGAAAGCGTTTTATTTGCGGATGAAAATAATGAACCGCTGATGATCGCGCATCAAAAGTCGATCATTATCGCTCACAGCTATGGCGGCCTATTGTCGCGGTGGTATCTGGAACAAGCAGAAGACCCGGAACATCCCGGTCAGCGATTATTCGACAATCGTCGGGACGTGATGCGGTTAATCACGTTGGGAACGCCCCACAAAGGCGCACCCATAACTAACATCATCACGGAAGCTTTGAAAGGTGGATTGCTCGGGCAATCGAAAGTGGCCGAACTTAAAGGCTACTTTATTTTCAAGAACTTTCAAGAAGTAATTGCGCTGTTTCAAGATCCAACGCCAATCATTGAAGCCCTTTTTGGTCGTACCTATACCTACGATCCAGCCACAGGAAAACCTTATCCGGCCATCGAAGTCATGACCATTGGCAGCCAGATTTTAGAGCAATTGAATTCAAACGCGTTTCACGATGATGTCAGCTATGCGGCGGTGGCCGGCACCGATAACTCCTATGACCTGTATAAAATCTTGCGGCCCATATCGTACCGACCCGGAACGGAAATAGAGTATTCTTGGTTTCCCTGGTTGAATCAAGCGATTCCGGGACCTGATGATAACGATGCAGTTGTGCCCACTTGGAGTGCCGCGCTGGGTGTACCCGCGTTTAACGCTTACGTCGAAGCTGACCATTCAAATCTGCCGAGCGCACCATGGACCTATGAGTTTGTATCTCAATGGATATCTGGCCGCGATGCTAATGGGCAGCCCAACCGAGTACCTCTGGGCAGCGAACATCGTCAAGCTTTTGATCCTCAAGCCCCGTTGTCCGTTCGCAATGCGCTGGTGGGAAGCAAATTTTCACCGGCAACCAACACTAACACCGGGGGTGGACTCAATCGCGATGCTTTTATGAAAATCGAATTTGACCCCAGCGACATTTCCGCGCGATATGGAGTTTTTCCAACGACTCTGAGTGAACCTCCGTATCGCATGGGGACCTTGCCCAGTGACGTCGGTGTGCGTGGGTTGGTGCTTACGGGGATGATTCAATGGAAAGATCGTAATTCCGTTCGACTAAAAGTAGCCTTTGAAGGTCGTTCCAACATCGTGCTGCATGACCTGGGCGTACTGTCACTGGCCGATTTAAATATTCCAGCCTCGGCAACCATAGGTGTGCAAGACGACGATTGGGTTCCGTTCCGAGTAACGAAAGCCACAATTGGTCGCGACAATCTGAACAATCTTATAGGCCCCTCGGGTAAGACTAAAATCAATTTGCAGCAGGCATCGCTGCGTTATCTATTGCAAACCGCCTCACAATCCCTGCCGCAATTGTCGCGCGAACTTCGCTTGAATTTGCCAAAGTATTCGTTAGGGGCTCCGATCTATCATTCCGCGACGCAAACCTTGCAACTCATTGGCACCGCACGGGCGGTAGACATTGGGTCGGGAAGTCAAACAACGTTCATCAGCTTGAGGCACGAGGTAAACGGCCAACCCGTCACCCTGCTGGATGTCCCCGTGACTGTCGACCATCCCCCAGGTGTCTGGGCAAACCTGTTGTTGGCCTATTGGGTCGATGTGGCGGTTACCTTTGATTCGCAAAATCGCATTTTGCTCAATGGAGTGGCCACCAACCTAACCGCGATTCAAATTTATCAACAAGTATTAGAGCCAGACGGTTGGTTTCAACCTAAATCGATCCCAATCCGATTGAAAAAATAGTTATATCTGACAATTTCTAAACTCGTCTCGCCGCCGGTCGCTGTTCCACCAAACGCGTTGATCTCCTTGAAACGCGCCAACAGCGACCGGCTTTTTCATCATCCGATAGATCGCCCCACTGTTTAGAAATATTTCCTTTACAATGATTCCTCCGTTTAATCGATTATGAGCTCCAGTTATTGAGGGACCATGCGTACATTGGGGGAATTGTTTCGCGTCGCTTTGTTGCCGTCCGCCATCAGTAATGTATTGATGGCTTGGTGGGTGGCAAAAGCGGATTGGTTGCCAATGTCGTGGCTAGTTCTCGCCATGGCGATTTCGGCATCATTCTACTCAGCTGGAATGGCACTTAACGATTGGTTTGATGTTGCACACGATTCCGCCCACAAACAACAACGTCCCATTGTCCGCGGCGATATTTCGGCGGCAAATGCATTGCGAGTAGCGATTGGGCTTATGGTTGTCGGGATGCTGTTGACGACGATCGCTTGTTGGCAAGCGCCTGTTGCCGCTTCATCCTGGCGGTGGCTGCCGCTAGGATTTGCGGCGATGTTGGTGATTGCCATTTGGTTGTACGATGGCCCGGCAAAAACGACATGGTTCGCCCCGCTGGTGATGGGCAGTTGCCGCTCACTTAACGTCCTGCTCGCCGGCAGTTTAGCACTGGCCCATGTTGATTCTAATTTTCCAGTTGAAGATATCTCTACAAATGCTCTCTTGCCAATCGCAAACGAGCGGGTGATGGCCATTTTGGCTGCAGCCGTTTCGCTAGGCATCTATGTGTCAGGTGTTACTTGGTTTGCACGCCGGGAGTCACAATCTGCAGTTGGGTTTGCCCAGTGGTGGGGTTGGTGCATCACGGCACTTGGAGTTTTTGGTTATTGGGGGATCGCAAGTTGGCTTATTCCGGCCGAGCAAGTCTCAAACAATGCGCACAGCGGATATCAATGGATGGTCCTTATCATGGGCGCTTGGGTTTGTTATCGCATGGGGGCAGCCGTAGTGACGGGAGGATTGGGGCGGCGAAAACTGGCGATCATTATCAGCTTGCGGACAATGATATTGCTCGATGCGGCCGTCTGCTTTTTGTTTTGCAGCGGCAGCTTTTGGCCCGCGGTGATCATCGCCTTGCTGTTACCACTAGGGTTGATACTCAGTCGATTTTCGGCGACAACCTGATTTGCTCGGCCTGAGAATTACAAATTCTGGCTCTTCCGAGAATTTAGTGGTCAAAACGACTTGACCACGAAAAACACGAAAAGCACGAACGTCGGGATACGGGCGCTACAAGGTCGGTTGCCGGGAATTGCGGGCAAGGATGAATTTAACGCAATACGCACTTTCACGACGATCACTCAAAACGGATCGGTGGAGCTATTGCCACCATCGCCAAACCGCTTGAGCAACGTGAAACCCCGACGAACTAAGTGCGTTGCAAAATAAATCCCGAGAAAAATTGTTATCCTTGTATATTGCAAACACATCGTCCACGGCCCGCCCCAAGAACTCCTGAGTAACCGGAATTTGGGACAAGAAGATTTGAGACAAGAAGATTTGGGACAAGAAGATTTGAGACAAGAAGATTTGAGACAAGAAGATTTGGGACAAGAAGATTTGGGACAAGAAGATTTGAACTCTTTGAGAATTTGAGTGCCTAAAGGCGGCATCGCAAATTAGGTCAAGCGATATGTATAACGATTGAGGGGACAGAAAAGAAGAAATGCAGACACAGGATACCAACCACGATAATCAATGCTGATTTCCACCTCACATTGGCCATTCAAATCCCGTTGCCCAACATTTTTTTGTCCTACATTTTTTTGTCCTACAAACTGTAAAAGCCACTAAAATTCTTGAATAACCCCAATTCTAAATCGAAAACTCAATTATCATTCCAACCTTTCATGAGTCGGCCATTATTTCGTGCCTCCCGGTAATTGCAAATCTAGGACAATAGGGCGATGATCCGATCCCGCGTGCAAACCATTCCAGCGCGAATGCACACGAATCTGTGGCGAAATCATGGCGTGATCTATCGGAATCCGTATTGGCAAAAAGGGGAACTCCGACCAACTGCCTTGATTTCCAAATCCCAGCCGACTATCCATCAATCCGGTCGACTGAACAAATTGACCAAAGTATGGCGACCAGGGCGAACAGTTGAAATCGCCAACAACCAGTTTGGGGTTCGGCAATCGATTCGCCAATTCACCAATCTCGTGCAACTGTTGATTTCGCAGTCGCAAACGACTGGGACTAACCGGACTGGCAGTATGCACGCCGATAAGGGTCAAATATTCGCCAGCGACGGATACCTGAGCAACGATCGCTGGTACATCGGCAAATTGCCGAGTCAATGGCACGACTTCGGATTGCTTCAACGGTAATTTGCTGTAGATGGCAATGCCAAAGCCATGCCAGCGAGGATGAAGGGCTCTGTAGGGATATTCCTCCAATTGAGCGGTCAGATCCTGGTGCCATCGAGCCGTATATTCCTGTAGCACCAGCACCTCGGGTTGTTGACGTCGAATTTCCGCAACAACCGCGGCCACATCATTGTTCGATCCGAGCACATTAAACGACATCAACCGAAGTTGAGGGCCAGTCGCGTCTATGGAATGCATCGGCCAGTAGGGCCGTAACGCCGTAGATGCGGCAAAAACTGTGATCAAAATCATCACCCCACGCCAAATTCGATAGGGTGTCCAAGCGAGCAGAACCGTGGTCCAAAACATCAACCAAAAATTTTGAAAGTGAAAATGAGTCGAGAGTTCGGCAAAAAATGACTGTGGCGCCAGAAAGCCCAACAAATAAAAAGCGACAGAGCCGAACGAAACCGCGACGAACAACCGTCCGAGCCACATTGACCATTGTCCGGAGGAACTTGCTGATGATGGCATGGGGGCAAGACCATCAATTTTTGTTGACATTCGTTATTCCAAAGGAGTACGCAGGCGCGTTATGCATGCGATGCCAAGTGTGCCTTAAATTACTGTCATCGATTGGTCGCGACCCGAAAAACACAGTTCGGTGACCGTTGCGACACACTAATCTTGACCGGCGGTTTTCAAAACTAAGCACTTTAGTGTAACTAAAACATCTGGATTTTGGCAAGTTTACCCCTCAGGGGCGGTTTAGACACAAAAAACAAGGTTGGCAAAGGCGTTCATTAAGGTTCGTTCATGGCCATCAGTCTGGGGTTGGGCAATAGCCGGATTTCATGTTACGATTTTGGCACAAATGGATTTCTTCCAGCCAACTTGAAAGGAAACACCATGGCTAGCGCCGTGCCGCCCAAACTATTTGTGTTGGACACAAACGTCATTTTGCACGATGCCCGCTGCATCGAAAGCTTTCAAGAAAACGATATCGCGATTCCGATTACGGTTTTAGAAGAATTGGACAAATTTAAGAGAGGCAACGAAGACATTCATTTCCAAGCGCGTCAATTTCTCCGCACGCTCGATGAATTGACCGGAGCCATTCTCAGTACACGTGGTGTTTCGCGCGGTCCAGGATTGGGCAATATCCGCGTGGTCTTGGGAGGTCCTACCGAACCAAATTTGCAAGGCATTTTTCTGCAAGATTTGCCGGATCATCGAATTCTCAATACTGCTATGTTGCTGAAGAACACGGGTGGCTATCGCCAAATCGTACTCGTTTCCAAAGATACGAATATTCGTCTCAAGGCCCGCTCGCTTGGCATTGCCGCCGAAGACTATGAAGCCGACAAACTCAAAAACTTTGATGAACTGTACACCGGCAAGCGTCGGATCGATGGCGCCAGCAGCGATGAAATTTCGTTGTTTTTTGAAGATCGGGGAATCGTACCCAGCTCGCTTGTCCCCGGGATCAGCTCTCCGCGCGCGAACGAAAATTTTGTTTATCGCAATGGCTCAAAATCGGTGTTGCTAACTTATAATGCGACGGACGAAACGTTTCGACGAATCGACAAACAATCCGCATTCGGGATTCAACCGCGCAATGCGGAACAATGGTTTGCCTTGCGCGCTTTACTTGACGACAAAATTCCATTAGTGACTCTGGCGGGCAAAGCGGGTACCGGAAAAACGCTATTGGCCTTGGCCGCAGCATTAGAGCACCGGACCCGCTACCAACAAATATTATTGGCGCGACCGATCGTGCCGCTCAGCAACCGCGACCTCGGATTCTTGCCTGGTGATATCCAGGCTAAGCTCGACCCTTATATGCAACCTCTTTTTGATAATCTGAGCGTGATTCGCCACCAGTTTAAAGAGAACGACTCGCATGTTGCCGAAATTCGCGAGATGCTGGCGAACGAAAAACTCAAAATTACACCGCTGTCGTACATTCGCGGACGCAGTTTGCAAAAGATGTATTTCATTGTTGACGAAGCACAAAACTTGACGCCCCATGAAGTAAAAACGATCATTACACGAGCAGGCGAGGGGACTAAAATTGTATTTACCGGCGACCTCCAACAAATCGACCAGCCTTATCTCGATGCGTTATCAAATGGACTGAGCCACTTGATCAATCGCATGGTCGGGCAACCGGTTTACGCGCATATTACTATGGAAAAAGGCGAACGGTCCGAATTGGCCGATTTGGCCTCGCGTTTGCTTTAATTCGACGTTTGTTGTAGTTTGTTGTGATCCAGCCGATAAACAATGGCAGCCTTAATTTGCACGGGACAAATTAAGGGAATCGCCCCGCCCGATAAATTCGTCGAATCCGGCTTGGCAATTTCGTCGAATCCGACTCGGAATAAATAGTTATTGGGCGGTAAGTCAATCCGGGCTGGCACCTCACGTCCTGCTCACCTTAAGATTGGTATCAAACCAAACGCAGCGCCAGATCGTTTACTGGAACGAAATCATCAATGTCTGAACTGTATTCACCGCAGTGGAACGTCGTACTTTATCAGCCGGAAATTCCGCCCAATACGGGTGCCGTCGGACGCACTTGTGTTGCACTACAGGCAAAATTGTGGCTGGTTAAGCCACTTGGGTTTCGTACCGACGAAAAAACTTTGCGCCGCGCCGGACTAGACTATTGGCAACATTTGAATTGGGAAGTGGCCGATCATTGGGAGCATCTGCTGCAACAACTTCAAACTCCTTCACAACATATATGGTATTTTTCCAGATTTGCGGAACGATCGTTTTGGGATGTCGAACTCGCTCCAGGAGATACGTTTGTATTCGGTTGCGAAACGAATGGATTGCCAAAGTCGATAACCTCACAACATCCCGACCAATTGCTGCGCCTGCCAACGACGGGCGCGGTTCGCAGCATCAATTTGTCCTGCAGCGTGGCGGTCTGTCTGTTTGAAGCACAACGGCAAAAACTCTATCGCAGGCACTCGCAGGCCGCAGACCCGAATTTGAACGACGTGATTGCAATTGACACAGTTCCAGCCACAAAATTTTCTCAGGAGTCCGGCGAACATGAGTGACTCGCACCGGCAAAAACAGGTCTTGCAATCGCCGGCCGCCGTAATTTCAGCCAGCGGCGGAATGGACTCGACCAGCCTTTTGTTGCATTTGCTCAGTCGCAACTACCGCGTATTGGCTATTAGTTTTGACTACGGTCAAAAACATCGTTACGAATTGCAACGACTGCAAGCGAACCTGGATTATTTGCAACAACAGGGTTGGCCGGTAACCGGCCGAACCGTACAGCTAACCGGCTTGAGTGACCTTTTTCATTCCGCATTGGTTAACGCCGACTGGGAGATTCCCTTGGGCCATTACGCCGAAGAAGGTATGCGGGCCACGGTCGTTCCCAATCGCAATTCGATCTTTGCCTCCATCAGTTATGCCGCAGCGTTGTCATGGGCTAATCGCGAGTCAATCCACTGTGAGTTGGCACTGGGTGTTCACGCCGGTGACCACGCAATCTATCCCGATTGTCGGCCTCCTTTTTATGAAGCCCTTTATCAAGCCTTTACGTTGGGCAACTGGGACAGCGAACGTGTAAAACTACAGTTACCGTATTTGCATTGGAACAAAGCGGATATCTTGCGCGATGCACAACAGTCGATCGCCGCCATGAGGCTTGATTTTCAACAGATCTTTCGCAATACGTTGACCAGTTATGCGCCCGACACCGAGGGGCGATCGCACGGATTTACGGGCAGCGATGTCGAACGAATTTTGGCGTTTGCTGAATTGTCATTAGTCGATCCTTTGGACTATGGCCGACCTTGGGATGAAGTGGTCGCTCAAGCCCGCCAATGTGAGCGAGACTTTCACAAGCCGAAACCAAATCAGTAACAACCATCGTCGCTAATTCAACAACCCCTAAAACAATAGTAATTCCGATTGAGGAACCTGATCATGCAAGGTGCGTGTTTTCAAGCAGTAGGCCAAGTTGATGTGTTGTCGTTGTCGGAGCCGGAAATCGTTGACCCGCGCGATGCAATTGTCAAAGTCGAATTGGCTGGTTTATGTGGTTCCGATTTGCACCCGTTTTGGGGACGCGAGGTGGGGCTCGATCCAGGTACTGTTATGGGCCATGAGTTTGTCGGCACCGTAGTCGCTCGCGGTGATCAAGTGCAGCAAATTAAATTAGGCGATCGGGTCTGCGCGCCGTTTTCAACGAATTGCGGCCAATGCTTTTATTGCCGTCACGAATTGCCAAGCCGTTGTACGCAAGGCCAATTGTTCGGATGGAGAAGCCAATCTCGCGGGTTGCATGGTGGGCAAGCCGAGTATATTCGTGTGCCGCTGGCCGATGGAACGTTGATGAAAATTCCAGCAGGGATTTCGGACGAGATGGCACTGTTGCTAGGAGACAATCTGAGTACTGGTTATTTTTGCACCGAGCTTGCTGGTGTTGGGCCCGATGGAGTCTATGTGGTGATTGGGTGTGGCAACGTCGGTTTAATGGCGATTATCTCCGCGCGACTTCGCGGCGCCACAACGATCATTGCCGTGGACCCAGTCGATTCACGCCGCCAACTGGCTGAATCGTTAGGTGCAATTGCCATCGCACCGGATGCAGGTCCGGAACTTGAAATCAAACGGAGAACCGATGGTCGCGGTGCCGATGGAGTACTCGAGTTAGTTGGTTTACTGACGGCTCAACGACAAGCTTACGATTGGGTTCGTCCAGGTGGTGTAATTGCGGCGGTGGGTTGTCACTGTGATCCACAGTTTGCATTTTCGCCGGTGGAGGCCTACGACAAGAATATCACATACCGAACGGGTCGCTGTCCGGCCCGACACTATATGAATGAGCTTGCGCCGCAAATGGCTACGGCCCCCATTGACCTAAAACCGTTAATCACACATACGTTTTCTTTATCTGAGGCGCGCCAGGCCTACGATGTTTTTTCCAATCGTCGTGACGGTTGTATAAAAGCCCTATTTCAGGTGGGGTAATCGTCGCTCGAATGCGTCCCGCCGTTACACTATTTAGCGCACGAATTTATATTGCGCGGGACTCAATGCGGAGCCAATTTAAAAATAGTTGCTGGTTCGACATGCGATGACTGACTTATTCAGGCTTTTTGAACCGGACAAAATAGTTTTCAGAAAATGCATTGATGCGGACTTCTTCAACAAACGTGAAACCAGCTTCTTCGATTTCTTTGCGAAAAACTTCTTTGCCGCCGCGGACATGTCCCATAACCCAATCGCGCGCTTTGCCTTCGATCCGTTCAAAATCGATCACCGCCATTGTGCCTCCCGGCCGAGTCGCTTGGAACAGAGACTTTAACGTCGATTGTGGATATTCAAAATGGTGGTAGGTGTCACAGATGAAAATCAAATCGACGCTGTTTGGCGCCAAGTTAACGACGCGTTGTGAGCTGAGCACGGGACCAGCATTTTCGATGTTGGCCTCGTCGAGTTCCTTACGAATATGTTCAATAAATCGGGGGGCCACATCAATTGCATAGACCCAGCCTTTTTCCCCAGTACTGGCGGCAAACATTTTGGTAAAGAAGCCAGTGCCGGCTCCGACGTCGGCAATATGCATGCCGGGTTGGATATTCAGGGCTCGCAAAATTTCGCTGCGACCATTAAAAATCTCACGGCTTTCTAGCTCAAATCGTTCGACAAATCGTTGAGGATCCAGGTTGGGATCGAGGAAATCTTTGTTGATATCCGGTTTGACACTTTTTTCTTTTTCTTTGCCCTGCGTATCTGCTTGCCAAGCATGAGTCAGATTTGTGAAGCCCAATAGACCGACAATTACGATTGTGATAACTAAGATGCGATACATTAGCTGATAACCTTAACTTCAATAAGATCTTTCCTGCGGTGAATTTTATCCCGCCATCATTGTAACGGCGCGATCGGGAACCGGCACCGGTTGGATTGGTCAAATTGTCGCAACACCCATTGCGGCACGCATCACTTTACCCAAAACAACACGCATCAAATCTCCCATCACAACGCAAGTCGATTTTTTTCGACCCGTAGAGACTCAGTGTCGGTCGGAACCCAATACCGCCCGCTGCGCTTTCGGCCCGAACGGACCAAATATTGTTTGCAAACAATGATGGTAACAACCCTTGTCGTCTGTCGCGTTTTCGTTGCCCTGCGGAACCGAAAGCGTTGAGGGCGACAATGGTTTGTTGCCGACATTGGGTCCCTAGGGGACGAAAGCTCGTTAGGAAAACATGCAATAAAAAATTCGGCAGGGCCATTTGGAAACAAACGAATCTTGGTCGACTGCAAGTGCAGCTAGCGCGCCTTGTCAATCGATCGGAAAAGCTTCAATTAACGATTGATCGCCGTAGATCGGCAAATACCGATAATAGACTTCCAGGGTTAGGGCGGCCAAAGCAGTTGCATATAAACGGCCACCGCGGTCGACGCCAAGTTCACCGGCCGGATAGAACCAGCTGCCGCGCTCAGCTCCATTTTTGTCTTGACTCTGAACCAAAAAGTCTCGCATTTCGCCGTTCCATTTTTCCCAGGTATCGCCTCCGAACTGGAACATTAATTGCGTGGCATAGTAGTTGTAATACATGTTGACACTGTTCTCTCGACGCTCGTCCGCCGTTTCAGGGGACGGCCCCAGCTCTTTCAACCACTCCACGCCTTCGACAATCGCCGGACGATCTTTCTCCCAACCCAAATACATGCGAGACAATAACCCAACCGCCGTTTTGCCGCGATAGCTCCGCGTAATTTTGTCTGGTGGCGGGTCCATATAACCATAATAAGCGCCTTTGCGTGTCGAGACGCTGTCGAGAAATTTCGAAGCCATTTTTAGAGTGCGAGGATTGACTTCTAAGCCAGATTTCCAAGCGCTTTTCAAGGCCATGATTTGCCAACCCACGGCCGATGTGTCGCTGCCATTACGCGGCTCGTATTGCCAACCTCCCAGCCGTGGGTCTTGGTAATACTCAATATATTGTATGGTGGCCTGGGCCGCTTTTCTAAGGTCTGCATCATTTGTCATGGCAAACGCTTCACACAGCACAATGCTGCAAATCCCGTGTGAATAAATTGTGCCGCCCTCTTCCCAAAACGACAAACCACCCGATTCAGCTTTGCCATTTTTCAACAAGAACTCCAACCCCTTGCGAACGACTTCTTGATACTGACCTTCTTTATGAGTTTGGCCATTTCCCAAAAACGGCAGCAATGCCAAACCCGTGGCTCCCAAGCGGCAATCGATCAATGAGCCGGGATTCTTTTTTGACCGTTCCCCCGGTCCAATCGTGTGTTCAAAACTCCAACTGCCATCCGGTAGCTGATGCTTTTCTAGCCATTGGAGCGCCAACGTTACCGCCTCTTCGCTTTCTGGGGTGCCACCATATTTTTTAACCATCCGCGACTTGCTGTCCCCAGTGCGGCTGCCCGTCTCGCCGCCTTTGATCCCCGTGACCGTTCCCGCTTCCGCAGCAACATCGGAGGACATCGTCGTCGAAAACAAATCGGTCACCTGTGGAGTTGGCGTTAGTTCGACCAATTGCGGTTGTACATCATTGAGCTTAGGAACATCGTTGGTTTGATCAAGTTCCGATGGTGCCATTTGACTGTCGGACAAGTCCAATGCATCGAAATTGACATCGAGCGACTCCAATTGCTCGCCTTCCGATTGACTCACCTGAAAACTAACTTCCGCCGGTTTTCCAGGGAGAATCAAAAACGCCAAGATTAATATCAATAGCACGTGAGCAATTAAGCTCACCAGCCAACTTGGCATGACGTTGAAAAAGACAAACCGATTCGATTCGGGGTTGTCGGCCACTTCCTCATTGTCCATCGAATTCATGCTGGCGTTATCGCGACCCAAGTTGCCACCGGTTGCCGCGTTGGACGATCCACGAGCCGCGCTGCCAATATTAGGGCGGGTCTGCGGTTGCACAGAATTCTCGTTAGTCGCGGACAATTGATCCGGTTGCACGGGATTAGGCGAATGAGGTTTCGTAAGGGCTGGTTTTGGGCGAGGTTCGGGCGCAGCCATGAGTGTTCCAATTCTTTTCGTAACGTTACCCCGCCTATTATACGAATGCTAGTGCAACGCAACAACCCAAATTTCAAAAGTTAGCCCCTCACTCGCGGCCTTTCTCGTTATCCGAGGCCCGGTGTTCGCGATCGCAGCCCCAAACGCGCTACGGAGATTTGTCTACTTGGTAACTTAACCGACCGTTACGCCGACTCCCAGATTTCGCAAAGCTCCCAACAATCGATCGATTTGCTGAGTCGATGTATACAGATGGCAAGAAACACGTACAAACCAACGCCCCCCAAAATGAACGATGGGCACTTCAATCTGGTATTGGTACCAAAGTTGGTCCTGCAATTGGCTCCAATCGCCGTTGGGCAACGGCACATGGCACATGGTGCCGTAAAATCCATCCGCGCGACGCGCGATTGGCGTTTGACGTGTCAACTCGATCAACATCGTTTCCGCATACGTGGCTAACCAATAGGCGCGGTCGCGAAATGATTTGAGCCCGACGGTTTCCATAAAATCAATAGCTGCCGGAATTGCTAAATAACCGGAATTATCGCGAGTTCCACTCCAAGTAAAATGCTCATGCCATTGTTGGGGTATCGCCGGTAATAAACGCCCCCAGCTCTGTAATATCGGTTGCATCACAGAATGCCAACGTGGATGGGCATGCAAAAATCCCGTACCCAGCGGAGCACACAACCATTTGTGGCAACTGGCTGTGTAAAAATCACAGTCGTAATCATCAATCCTCACGTCAATTTGTGCCGGAGCGTGCGGACCATCGACACATACTGCGATGCCGCGCTTCCGCAACGCGGTAGTGATCTCTGCAATAGGCAATATGAGGGCAGTTGGCGAAGTGATTTGACTGACAATCACCAAACGAGTTCGCTCATGGCATTGAGCTAGAATTTGATCGACAACTTCGTCATTCGATTCAATTGGCAGCTTCAACGAAAATGATTTTGCGGTCGCACCCACACATGCCGTGGCTCGTTGCCAGATCTGCTGCACAGCTCCATATTCATGATCGTTCAATAACACTTCGTCGCCGGCTGACAACGGGAAACAATTGGCCACAACATTCATGCCAAACGTCGCGTTTTCGACTAGCACCAAATTTTCTGATGTCGTCCCCACAAAGGCAGCCAATCGGCGTCGCGATTCATTTAAAGCCGGCTCCAATTGTCGCACAAAAAAATCCATGGGCTGTTCGTCCATTTGACGGCGCCACTGATCCCGATTGTCGCGGACGATCGTCGGAGTCAGTCCAAATGAACCATGATTCAAATAAGTCGTGTCAGCACGCACGTTCCAATGACGGGCCCAATCGGCCCAATCCGCATCACTATCCGGCCGGCGCAATTGGGGGACACGTGTGGTGGTAACATTTTCGACTGTGTTCATTAAGTTCATGGTTTATTCTCTGGGTTCGTGTTTGGTGATGACTCATCATGAGGCAATTCGATTGGCTGTTCCGGCGGAATCGGACTGCCGTGAGGATCAATCGCTGCGGCCAACGTGGCATTGTCAAGCTGTTGTCTCAACCAAGGGTCCGTGTAATGTTCCAATCGTTCGGCCCGCAGATGCAATTGCTCCAAAGGCACATCGGCTGATTGCGCTAAATAATTTTCCCACAGTCGATGGGAACGAACCACGGCACTTGCTGAATTTCGTCCGGCTTCAGTCAAACACCATCCGCCGTTATGCCGCTCAATCCATCCGCGCCATCGCAACCACACCATTATTCCATAGGTCGACCAAAATCGAGAGCCCAGTTGTCTTTGAATTTCCAGTACACCGTGACCTTGTTGAATGCCCCGTTCGCACTGTCGATACAGCCAAGCCAAAATATCTTCACTGAGAATACGATTTGCCAACCGCCAGTTTTTGTAGGCCTGAATTATTAATCCTTGCTGCGGTGAGAATAGCCAGCATCCAAGAAACAACATACCCGCCGTAACCGCCATCATACCGCTGGTCGATGCGCTATCGTATCCCCATTGACGCGGCACGACGATATCAGCGATTCGCCCAAACACCGCAGACATGATCGCAATCACAACGCTCCACATTACCATTGTGCTCAGCCGGTTCGTCAATAATCGCGCCGCGGCCGGTGGCACAACAAACATCGCGACGACCAAGATATTTCCGACACTTTCAAAACTTGCCACGGCTGTAATGGCAACCAAGATCATCAGCGCATAGTGCATCGCCGTGGAACTAAATCCCATCGAAGTCGCAAGTCCCGGATCAAACGAACTCAATAGCAGTTCTTTGAAAAAAACGATTACGAACAACAAATTCACCGCCAAGACGACCGTCAGAATTAAGACAACTCGAGGAACACGCCATGCATATTGCGGTGGATCTAAATCGGAAGACAACGGAAACAATCCCACCGTATCTAAAGGTGTCAGCTCGATGGAACCATACAGCACACAACCGGGATCCAAGTCCACTCGATCAGCCGCCTGCACGATCATCAATAATCCCAGCGCGAATAGTGACGTAAACACGACACCCATCGACGCACCTTCATCCACTCGGCCCGCTTGGCGAATCCATTGAGTAAAGACAGCAGTTAATACGCCCACTAAGACGGCGCCGACAAACATCGGCCAGCTACTGCGCGATGCCGTAATCAAATACGCTGCGGCCAAACCAGGCAGTACCGCGTGACTGATGGCATCACCTAAAAGACTAAGCCGACGCAGCACCAAAAAATTTCCCAGCAGCGCGGCACTTACCGAGCACAGAATGCCAGCCACGACAATCCAGCCATCGAGTTGCCAACTCCAATCCGCCCACCAAGGATCATTAGTGCTGCCCATGGTTGTTCCTGTTCCGCAATGCGTCGTCGCCAGGGGTTATGGTAGGGACAACCGGATGTGGGCTGGCGGGCAGTTTTTGCTGCGATATTGTCGACGACATTTCCGCCTCTAATTCGGCAATCATCGCAGGTTCCAACCAGTGCTCAATCGCATCCGCATCTTGGTCAACTCGACTCGGCGCGATATCTGCATGGCGGATTAAGTACAATTCGAGCAAGCGATGGTCGTGAACTAATTTTCTAGCTGCATGATATCCGCTAATGGTCAAACGCCATTGATTAGGCGGTGAAGCAACAACCAGACCCGCTTGAGCCGCATGCCAAGCACTGCGGCGCAGCTGCGTGCTGCTCCAACTTCGCATCGCCAATAAATCGGACTCTGGGATATCTGTAGTCGTCGCGAATTTTTCGGAATCATCCCTGTCGCGGATCTCCAACTGCTCGAATAACGCGCGGAGCAAATGCTGGCGATCTGTACGGAATCGATATTGCAGTTGTTGCGCAAAGTCCCATACGATCCCCCGGCGATATCCAAACAACAAGCTCACACCAAAGCAACCTGCCGCAGCCAACACCATCATGGCACCTGATGGCAATCGTGGATACAAACCGCTGGCAATTGCGCCCAGCAAACAACTTGTCGCACCAAAAACCATTGCCAAAAAAACCATAACCGGCAATCGATCCGTCCAAAACCGCGCTGCGGCCGGTGGGATCACCAGCAATGCGATCATCAAAATCAATCCCACACTCTGCAAGCCGACGATGGTAACTAGTACCATCAAGGTCATCAGCGATAAATCGAGCAACCAAACACGATAGCCGCGAGTGGCTGCATAGGTTTCGTCAAAACACAACAAGGTCAATTCTTTAAAACCCAGACTCACCAAGGCTGCGGCAACCAAACCAACCACTGCAATTAACTGCACGTCTGCTTGAGATATCGAGGCGGCGCGTCCGTAGATAAATGTTTCTAAACCGGCCGCATTTCCTCCGGGTGTCTGCTGAACTAATCCCAATAACACCACGCCCAATCCAAAAAATACACTGAGAACAATTCCCATCGCCGTATCTTCGTACAGCCGAGTATAACGTCGAATCAACAATATGGTTACCGTGCCCAAAATTCCGCTAATCGCTGCGCCTACTAATAAAATCCCCAAGGATTTCTCGTGAAAGCCCCAGGCATTAGCGAGCAGAAAGGCTAACGCAATACCTGGCAAGGTCGCGTGACTCAGCGCATCACCTAACAAAGCGCGTTTTCGCAACAAAGCAAAACTGCCAACCAATCCGGCCAGCGTTCCCAGTAGTCCCGTGCCTAATAACACGACGCGTGTATTGTAATCCTGTAAACTGACAATCCGGTACAGCGATTGCCAAACTGTGATGTCGTTGGCGTTGGCAATGACAGTCCACAGATTCATCGCGATTGCCCTCGACGCCGCATCGCTTCCGCCGCTTCGTCCAACAACGTCAATCGGCCGCCATAAGTCTTTTGCAGATTTTCATTGTGAAAGACTTGTGCGGTAGGTCCATAAGCGACCACACGTAGATTCAACAATAAAACGGAATCGAAGTATTCCGCAACCGTTTGCAAGTCGTGATGTACCACCAGGACCGTTTTCCCAGCTCGCTTCATTTCGCGCAATACTTCCACAATCGCCCGTTCGGTCGCAGCATCAACGGCCGCAAATGGCTCGTCCATCAAGTACAAATCGGCATCTTGTACCAATGCGCGAGCTAAAAAAGTGCGCTGTTGTTGTCCGCCTGAGAGTTGACTGATTTGGCGATGAGCAAAATCGGCAATGCCCACTCGATCCATCGCTTGCAATGCTCGTTGGTGATGTTCGGCACGCACGCGACGCAACCAACCAATTTGCCGATAGAGTCCCATGGCGACGACATCCAATGCAGTCACGGGAAAATCCCAATCAACGCTTTCGCGTTGCGGCACATACCCCACGCGATGTCGTTGCCGACGAAACGGCTCACCAAACACCTCGATGCGACCAGAGCTGCGCGGCAACAAATCCATTACAGCTTTAATTAGCGTGCTCTTGCCAGCGCCATTGGGGCCAACGATTCCGACTAATTCGCCACTGGGTACGGTGAATTCGATGTCCCACAATACGGGTTTGCGGTGATAAGCCACCGTCAAATCAGAGACTGCCAGAGGCAACGATTGCGTGTTCGACATGCTGGCTAGCCTTAATTATTTCGGTCGCAAATTGGGATCAATCTTGCCACCGAGTCCCTCGGCGATCAATTCAAAATTATGAATCATCATGCCTAAATAGGTTCCCGTGGGCGAATTCTTGGCACCCATCGCATCGGAATAGAGTGGACCTCCCAAACGTACGTTGAGCCCTCGCGATCGAGCCCCGGTAACAATCGACTCTAAACTTTTTTGTGGCACACTGCTTTCCACAAACACAGAAGGAACTTGCCGAGCAACTAATAGATCTACCAACTCGTTGATTCGTTGCAGCCCAGCTTCCGATTCCGTCGAGATTCCCTGAACGCCGGCGACCTCAAGCCCATAGGCGCGGCCAAAATACGAAAACGCATCGTGGGAAGTCACTAACAATCGACTTTCCGGCGGGATGGTTTTGATCACCAGTTGGCCGTAATCGTGAACTTGTTGCATCCGCGCTCGCAATTCATCACACCGCTGTTGCATTTGCACGCGATCGATCTGTTCAAATTCCGACAACGTCGCCAGAATGGAATCAAGCGATTGGCTCCACAAGGCGACATCCATCCAGACGTGAGGATCCGGATGCCCCCCCTCGGTAGTGTCGCCCATCAATTGCTCGACAGGCAATTTGGCTCCGACGGCAACCACTCGTTTGTCTTTGCCGAGCGTTGCCAAATTATCGGTCATTTTGCCTTCCAGCATCAGTCCGCAGTAGAACACAACATCGGCTTTTACAATGGCCTGAACGTCACCTCGAGTTGGCTTATAAAGATGCGGGTCAATGCCTTCGCCCATCAGTGTTTGAACGGCGACCTGCTCTCCACCAATTTGTTTGACGAGGTCGGCCAACATCCCCACGGTGACAACAACGCGCAGTGGACGTGTGCCGCGCGCTGAGGGTGCCGTACCATCAGATTCCACCACCGCAGAGGATGCAGATTTGTTCTCAGCGGACGTGTTGCAACCACCAATGGTTACTAAAGTGGCAATAAATGCCAACCACATCCAACAAACGCGTGCAGTATACCGCCCGGCATTAACACAGCGACGCCGACTCGCGTATTCCAGTTGGCAACAAAAACCGGTTTGACATCGACTCATGTAACACTTCTTTTCGAAAAATTGTAGCATTGGCTACGATTCAGTATTCATTGTAAGAGTTGCGGTAGTTTGGTCAATGACCTATACTTCATTTGCACGACGTTCATAGTCAAATTCGTTGGTTCGCAGGTCAAAGCGTGATGGCACTCGTTGAGTTGGCCCCTTAGCGGCGAGTCGAGTGGTGTCGTCGATCCAATGGATTTAAACAGCGATCAGCGACCCGCATTTCACGATTCTAGATTGAGCCGTTACCAACGATGAGTTCAAGAAGTAAACCAACGGCTAGCGCCGCAACCAACTCGCCCGAAAACCCCTCTGCAAGTTCAACCAAGCGAACTGTCACATCGAATTCTAATTCGAGACACCTCCCGACTAATGATGCGAGTCGCAACGGACCATCGGCACCTCACGAACGAACTCGGCGAGATCATGCCACCGAAACCGCAGAAGATTATGTCGAGGCGGTCGCTGAAGTGATTCGCGCGAGCGGTACCTGTCGTGTCACCGATCTTGCCCGCCGATTTGCCGTGTCTCATGTAACCGTCACCCGAATCGTCTCGCGTCTACAGTCCGAGGGACTGGTGGCCACCGAGCCTTACCAACCCATCGATTTAACTCTGAAGGGTAAACGTCTGGCTGAAAAATGCCGAGCGCGTCACGATTTGGTTTATCAGTTTTTATTGGCACTTGGCATCGATGAACGCACGGCAGCTATCGACGCGGAAGGCATTGAGCACCATGTTAGCCCTGTGACCTTGGCACAGTTTGCTGCGTTTTTGGCCGAGGAGAAAATTCGTAAATGATGATGGAAACGATCGTGAAAAATAAACTATTGCCAAACCCGTTGTTACCCACCGTCTCACTCGACGAATCGACACGGGTCGATGCACAAACGTTAATCCGACTGGCGCTGGCCGAAGATTTATCCGACGGCGTAGATTGTACCAGTGAAGCTTTGGTTGATGCCAATGAACTGGGAAGTGCGCAGCTGTTGGCCCGCGGAGCCGGAATTGTATGCGGTATCCAAGTGGCTCAATTAGTATTGCAGCATTTTCCCGAGGTCCTTTGGTCACCGCAAGTTGTCGATGGTCAAGCGGTGACGGCGAACGCCTTGCTGGCAACATTCAGTGGCAACAGCCGACAAATGTTGCGGGCCGAACGCACGATCCTCAATTTCATGGGCCGACTCTCTGGTGTTGCTACATTAACACATTCATTTGCTGAATTGATTCGTGGGACGCGTGCCCGCGTTGTCGATACCCGCAAGACCACGCCCGGTTGGCGTCGCCTGGAAAAATACGCGGTGCTTTGCGGTGGCGGCGTTAATCATCGTCTGGGATTGTTTGACGCTGTGCTGATTAAGGACAATCATTTGGCACAATTGCGGCAAACGTTTGGCGACGAACAACAGGTGATTCGCCAAGCTGTGGGGCGAGCACGTCAATGGATTCGAGCTCAACAAGATCGCTTGCCCCATGGCATTCGCACGGTGGTGCAAATCGAAGTCGATCGGATAGAACAATTAGAATTTGCCTTGAATAGTCAGCCCGATATGATTTTGTTGGACAATATGAATTGCCAACAATTGGCTCAGGCCGTGTCGATACGCGATCGACTGGCGGCGCACATTCTTCTGGAGGCTTCGGGCGGCGTGCGATTGGATACGATTCGCGCGATTGCGGAAACCGGAGTCGAACGTATCAGCGTGGGGGCTTTGACCCATTCCGCGATCAATTTTGATATTGGACTGGATTGGGTTTCGAGAACGCTCGTGCCATGAACCGCTTGTTGGTTGTAATCGCAACCTATAACGAAATTGAGAATTTACCTAAATTACTGGACCAGTTGGTTCAGTATTTTCCCGACGCCGATTTCTTAGTTATCGATGATGATTCGCCCGACGGTACCGGCCGCTGGTGCGATCAAATGTTGCCGCAACTTCCGCAGTTGCAAGTGATCCATCGGCCGCGCAAGTCGGGGTTGGGTTCAGCGACTAAACTGGGATTGCAACAGGCTGTTCGCAAAGGCTACTCCCACGTGGCGACGTTGGATGCCGATTTTAGCCACGCGCCCGAAGATCTGCAGCGAATGTGGCAACGCATGATCAGCAGTGACCAGTCCCGCGCCGATGTAGTAATTGGATCACGCTATGTTCCTCAGGGTAAAATAGAAGGTTGGCCTTGGCATCGTCGTTTGGCAAGCGGACTGATGAATACCGCGGTGCAATGGTTATTGGGTGTTCGCGCTAAAGACTCCAGTGGCGCGCTGCGGATCTACGACATAGATTGCTTGCGGTCGATCGATTGGAGTCAACTTCGCAGCGAAGGCTACTTTTATCTGGAAGAACTGTTGTTCGTACTGCAGCGGCGAGGAGCAAAATTTATTGAATTGCCTATAACCTTTCGCAACCGCACGCAAGGTCAATCGAAAATCAACGTCAGCGAAATGATTGCCGCGGGCGGACATATGTTGCGACTGTTTGTTCGACGTTGGCGGGGGCTGCTAGGAATACTTCTCGCGTTGTTGATCGCAGACGCAGCTTACGCCAGCTATGTCGCGATCCAAGTATCGCGTTGGCACGCTCAACAGACTTGGACGGCCTCCGGAGTAATGGAGGGTTGTGAGGCTTATGAAATGGGGCAGGGCGGTACGGCGATCTTATTTGTGCACGGCTATAACGAAAACGCGTTTACGTGGCGAAAATTGGCGCCGGCCTTGGCCGGCCGTTCTTATCATTGTCGCGTAATGCGGTTGCCCGGTTTTGGCGAATCGATCAAAGCTTATGGGCAATACTCACAGCAAGATTGGCTGAATGCTATGGAACAGGAGCTTGTGGATTTAAGGAAAAAACACACCCGTGTTGTGGTCGTAGCCCATTCACTGGGTGGCGCACTGGCGATCGCCGCGGATCAACATTTGCCCGGCTCTATTGATGACCTCGTTTTATTGGCGCCAGCAATTGAAGTATCGAACCAACGCAGTCCGGTTTTACCGACACGTTTTTGGTTTGGACTTAGCCGAGCGTTCTTGTTAACGCGTACCTTTCATATGCCGTTAGGCAATGACGCGGTGGATCCGGCAGAATCGGGGAATCAACGTCGACAACCATTCACACCGCGTCGTGTGATCGCCCAGCTATTTGAACTGGTAGATGGCAATCGCGATCAAGCGGCCGGGCACCATACACCATCGCTATGGTTTGTGTCTCAGACCGATCCGATTGTCGATCCTCAGGCCAGTCGACAATACTTTGAGGCGTGGGGCAGTTCGGATAAATATTGGCACTGGGTCCAACCGGCCGGACATTCGTTGCCATACGACATCGGCTGGCAACAAATGGCAGAGCAAATCGATTTATTTTTGAATCGATAAACCGGCAGGGTTCAGTCGGTTGTGACGCGTGGCCGCCGACGTATTCGTCGGTGTTTGGTCGTGGCCACCGACGTATTCGTCGGTGCTTTTTTCATCCCTAAAAACTTGAGTTGCAAAAAATTAGTCGTCGATTGTCAGCCTGAGGACAGGCTGACCTACTGTAGCGTTCGTCGGTGCTTTTTCATCTGTAAAAACTTGAGTTGCAAAAAATTAGTCTTGGATTGTCAGCCTGAGGACAGGCTGACCTACTGTAGCGTTCGTCGATGTTTTTTATCTGTAAAAACTTGAGTTGCAAAAAATTAGTCTTGGATTGTCAGCCTGAGGACAGGCTGACCTACTGTAAACAACACCAACAAAATGCCAACCAAATTAATTTTAAATAGACTCATCGAAAAGCTCTAACAGTCACAGAGTATCAATATCCTTGTTCAAATCGAATCCATTTGCCTTGGATCAAACGCTCATGTGGCGCGAATCGCGATTTATATTGCATATGCAAGGAATTGGCCACATAGTAACCAAGGTACAAATATCGAATACCCAGTTGTTGACAATGTTCAATTTGCCGCAAGATTGAGTAAGTCCCCAAGCTAAGGGACGCCAGTTCAGGATCGTAAAACGTGTACATTGCCGACATACTGTTGGCGCCCAAATCGCAGACGCCTAAACAGACCAGTCGCGAATCCCCCCGCGGTAAATTTTCCTGTCCCAAATTTTCCTGTCCCAAATTTTCCTGTCCCAAATTTTCCTGTCCCAAATTTTCCTGTCCCAAATTTTCCTGTCCCAAATTTTCCTGTCCCAAATCTTCCTGTCCCAAATCTTCCTGTCCCAAATCTTCCTGTCCCAAATCTTCCTGTCCCAAATCTTCCTGTCCCAAATCTTCCTGTCCCAAATCTTTCTGTCCCAAATCTTTCTGTCCCAAATTTTCCTGTCCCAAATCTTCCTGTCCCAAATCTTCCTGTCCCAAATCTTCCTGTCCCAAATCTTCCTGTCCCAAATCTTCCTGT
>JBGSMY010000021.1:0-4520 GCA_041739975.1 Pirellulaceae bacterium | reverse complement strand
AGCCCAGGCTAAAACGATCTACTTGCCCGCCGCTTTCCCCCAAGGCCTTGGGGGAAAGCGATTTTCTAGTCTACAAAAATTCTTTCCTTAAAAGTGAGACAAACACTAAAAACAAGATGCTAATACAAGATACTAGGCTGAACTACCGTAGCCGTCCGCTGTCTTACAGTAGCCGTCCGCTGTCCTCAGCGGCGGAATAGAAAGCTCTCTTTGGTTTGTTGCCAGAAATTAGTCGTCGATTGTCAGCCTGAGGACAGGCTGACCTACAGTAGCCGCCGCTGTCCTCAGCGGCGGTGCATCTTGGCTGCCAATTTTGGTTGCAATTATTTTGTTTGGGATTGTAAGCCTGAGGACAGGCTGACCAACCCAAGCCGCCCGCTGTCCTCAGCGGCAGTGTGGGTATGGTTTTCAGCCATCTGCATCCCCACTCAGCATCACTCAGTTTTTTGGTTCCTGCTTCTTGGCATACGACTTGCACGACAATCAACATCGACAACAATTTACTGCCAGCTTGACGCCTTGTTGGCACCGTTCATTGCAGACCAAGATACTCCACTGGCCCGACCCGAAAGGAATACTCGGATGGCTTTTTCGTTTGAAAAACTAACCACGCGTTCTCAACAAGCAATCGTGGCCGCCCAAGCCGCTGCGCGTGAGGCTGGCAATCCCGAAATTGTACCATTACATGTCTTAGCGCAATTGCTGGAAGATCGCGAAGGTTTGATCCCGGCTGTTTTTAAGGAAACCGGGGTCGTCCCGGAAGCGATTTCCAAAATGGTTCGGGGAGAATTGGAGCGGTTGCCCAAATCGTCGGGTTCCACCAACCCGAATCCAAGTCGAGAATTGCAACAAGTATTCGACGCGTCCGCAAAAGCGGCCGAGCAGATGCAAGACGAATTCGTTTCGACGGAACACTTGTTACTCGCGATGCTGCGGACCGAATCGGCAAGCAAACGCATTTTGCACTTGAATGCCGTCGAAGAAAAACAAGTATTAGCCGCTATTAAGAAAATACGAGGATCGGCACGCGTGACAGATCAAGAACCGGAAAGCAAATTTCAAGCGTTAGAAAAATATGGTATCGATTTGGTCGAGCGGGCGCGTGCCGGCAAGTTAGATCCGGTGATCGGGCGCGATTCTGAAATTCGACGCGTAATTCAAGTGCTGTCTCGTCGGACAAAAAATAACCCAGTATTGATCGGTCAACCCGGCGTGGGAAAAACAGCGATCGCTGAAGGATTGGCGCTGCGAATTGTATTAAACGACGTGCCGCAAAGCTTGCAGCAAAAACGTGTCGTCGCCTTGGACTTGGGAGCATTAATCGCTGGCACCAAATTTCGTGGTGAGTTCGAGGAACGCCTCAAATCGGTGCTTCGCGAAGTATCCGATGCGGCCGGCCAAGTAATTTTGTTCATCGACGAATTGCACACGGTAGTTGGTGCAGGGGCCTCCGAGGGCGCTCAAGACGCCGCGAATTTATTGAAGCCTGCGTTGGCTCGCGGCGAGTTGCACTGCGTCGGGGCCACGACGTTGGACGAATATCGAAAATACATTGAAAAAGATGCTGCTTTGGAACGTCGATTCCAACCCGTCTTTGTCAATGAACCGACCGTTGAAGACACTATCACGATATTGCGTGGACTAAAACAACGTTACGAAACTCACCATGGCGTGCAAATCAAAGATTCCGCGTTGGTGGCAGCCGCTCGATTGTCCAGTCGTTATATCACCGATCGATTCTTGCCAGACAAAGCCATTGACTTGGTCGATGAAGCAGCCTCCAAGCTGGCCATGGAACTGGATAGTGTCCCCCAAGAAATTGACACCGTACAACGTCGCCTGACGCAACTCGAACTGGCCGCGCGACAATTAGCGGACGAAGAAGATGAAGGTGTCCGCAATCGACTCGATGAAGTTCACGAAGAAATGGAAACGCAACGAAAATTGCTGGCTGACCTGCGAGAGCAATGGGAACGCGAAAAGCTCGGCGCTACCGACGTTAAGAAAATTCGCGAACAGTTCGATCAAGTCCATCGCGACTTTGTGCAGTTGGACAGTGAGATAAAATCGCGGCAGTCGTCTGGAAAAATGGTTGGCGAAGATGACTATCGCCGATTGTACGAGTTCGATGTTCAGCGCAAGAAACTTCAGTCGCAACTCGATCAAGCGGCTGAATCGCAAGCGGAAAAGGCCGATCAGGCAACCTCGGAAAAACGTCTGATTTCGGAACAAGTAACTGAAGACGAAATTGCTGAAGTGGTCAGCGCTTGGACGGGGGTACCGGTTTCGCGAATGTTGGAAACCGAACGCGCGAAACTATTAGTCATGGAAGAGCGACTGCATCAACGCGTGGTTGGCCAAGACACCGCCGTGGTGGCAGTCAGCAACGCGGTTCGCCGCAGTCGCAGTGGTCTACAGGACCCTAATCGACCGATCGGATCGTTTTTGTTCCTCGGCCCCACGGGTGTTGGTAAAACCGAGCTGTGCAAAGCGTTGGCGGAAGTCATGTTCGATGATGAAGACGCCATGGTGCGAATTGACATGAGCGAATTCATGGAACGCCATACTGTAAGCCGACTGATCGGAGCGCCTCCGGGTTATGTTGGTTTTGAACAAGGCGGCAAATTAACGGAAGCCGTTCGCCGCCGCCCTTATAGCGTTGTGTTGTTGGACGAGATCGAAAAAGCTCACGATGATGTCTTTAATATCTTGTTGCAAGTTCTCGATGACGGCCGGTTGTCCGATAGCCACGGCCATACTGTCGACTTCACCAATACGATTATTGTGATGACCAGCAACGTTGGCAGCCAAGTGATTCAAAAGATCGCAGCCGATGGTGGATCGGCGGAAGAAATCCGGCAAGCAGTAGAACAGACGGTCCAGACGCGTTTCTTGCCAGAATTGCTAAACCGCATCGACGAAAAAATTGTGTTTCAGCCGTTGGACCGCAATCAAATCGGTGCAATCGTCGATTTGCAAATCAATCATCTCGCCAAACGACTGGTGGAACAAGAGTTGAGTTTAGAAGTCACGCCAGCCGCGAAGGCGGCGATCGCCGAAGAGGGGTACGATCCAAAATATGGGGCGCGGCCGTTGAAGCGAGTTATTCAACAACGCATCACTAATCGGCTGGCAACCGAATTGTTGCGGGGCGAGTTTGCCCAGTACCAAGGCGTTCAGATCGACTTTGATGGTGACGACTTTGTGTTTAATCCAACAGTCAGCCAACTCGAAACTATTAGTGAGAAACAGAATGATCGACGGGACGAGCCCGGTGGTATTCATAGTGCAATAAACTCGATCGATTAGATTAGTGAGAAACAGAATGATCCACGGGACGAGCCCGGTGGTATTCATAGTGCGAAAAACAGAACGCTCCTTAAGATAAGAAAAGCCACCGAGTAACAACGTGTTTGTCGGGAGAGATTCACAACGGTACGCCTTAGGAACTTCCTTTGCCGCCGTCTTGGTTCTTTTTCGCCCTGCGTTTGGCATCGAGTAGTCGAGACGTGTAATTTTCGTCCATTGCGCCGGGAGCCGGTTGGTCGACGTTTGTAATCGAACGTGGAGCAGGCGGCGCAATCTCTTGTTTTCGTTCGCTTTCTAAGACATCTTGCAAGTGCTTTGCGCCAGATTGTTTGGCGGGCTCGAGTTCTTCGGGCGCAAATCGAGTGGCTGCGCGCTGGGATTCGATTTCCGCTTCGACTTGTTTCTTGCGACTTTTCAAGCGATCAATGCTAGCCTGAGCTGCGGCAACCGGAGCGCCACGTAACCGAGCAATCGCTGATTTCAACAACACGGGAATCCAGTCAAAATTGATGGCCACGCGGCGGAGCAAAACATCGGAGAAGAACACGGCGGCCGTAATCACCAACATCAGGGGCCACATGGCCTGCGTGCTGATGGCCTGTTTCAGGTCAGGGCGAAACGGATTTAGTTCCAAAAGATTATCCATGGTTTCACTGTCAAATCGAGCCGTTGACAATTCGCCCGGACTTCCGCCATTGGGACGGAATTGACTTAATGTTTCCAAAAGAGAAGCGTTCGTGGTGCGGTCGGTATATTCGGAAGAGTAGGGGACACTGATCCCGGCCGTTAAACGTTCATAGCCTTCTCCTGGGAATAAGGTGAACAAGTAGTTGCCGGATTGTTCCGCCGGAAACTCACCTTCATACCGCCCGGGGGCTACCTGGCTAAGATTTAGATCAAAGCCTTTTAAATCGGGCGCGATGCCGCGACCTGAGATATTGAGAAAGTTAATTCGGTTGTCTTCCGCATCCAATGCGGTTACCACAACTCGGACTTTGCCGTCTCGCAAATCAGCGCCAACGGAAAAATTAGCGTCTTGAGTAACGGGACGCATAGAAAAGCGAATGATCTGGGAAAAGAGTTTGTCGTAAGCCGGGCTATTGTACCAAGGTTTAGCCCATTGGTTTCCCGCGTCGGTCGTGAATGCCACGGCGCGTCCGACGCCATACCGCCAAGTGGCCAACAACGTTGAGTTTTCTGGATTATTGGGC
>JBGSMY010000020.1:0-10223 GCA_041739975.1 Pirellulaceae bacterium | reverse complement strand
ACCCAATACAACTTGTGCCGTATCGATCTTGGCGAAAAATGAGTTGATCTTAACGGCAGAACAAGTACATACGATTCGGGAAATGATTGTCGCTTTGGTTGCCGACATCGACCGCGACCAGATTTTCATCATGGACTTGGCCGCCGGTACAGCGATTCAAGATGATGGGGCACAATCGATTTCGGCAAGCCATGAAGCACTGGACCAACGTCGCCGACGACAAGATCTGCAACACCAATTGGAATCTTCGTTAGCCGGATACCCAGACTTAAAAATCGAAGTCACGTTGTTGTCGCGGTACTCCTCCATTGCCCATCAACGCAGTCTTTCCGAACCAAATACAATGCCTGGCCCCATGCTCCAACCAACCAAACCTGCGGCACTGGACTCGATCGAAAAACATCAGTTGCCGCCCTATTTGAAACCCGGTAGCAATGGCCAAATTAGTATCAAGACCTTGCTCGAACAATCCAACAACGCCGCGGTGAGTCCGCCGCAACAGCCGCCAACGGAATCAAAACCAAATCCAATACCTACTCGAACGGCCAGTCACGCCAACACGCCCTTTGGTGTTTCAATCAAGGTTCCCGCGACCACTTTAGACGCCTTTATCGTTCGTGAGTCCAAAAACTGGGCAGGTCAAAATGCGGAATGGGCCATCAATCGGGACATTGCGTTTACTCGACTGAAGAATCGGATCCAAGCGGATATCCTGGGAATTATGAACGAGTTTTCTGCTCCCGACGCCGCACAAACTCATTTGTCAATTGATTTGATCGAACCCCAACCGCTGGCAAGTTCAACGGCCAGTCGCATCCAGTTGCCCGTATGGCTAAATGGTAAACCTGCAGGAGCGATTCTGGCCATTGCTTCTGGGTTATCTTTAGTGGCATTTGTGGTGTTTACCGCCGTCCGTCGAGCGGCCAAACGGCGAACGACTCGCGAATGTCTCGATCAGACACCTGAACTAGATACGGCTCCGACAACCATCGAATTGCGACAACAAATCGATCGGCTGATCAAAAATGATCCCGATACCGCGGCCCGTGTGATCCAACAATGGATTCGCAAAGCCGGCTAGGTTTTTCAAGGTAGAGCGTTTGCCCTCAATCGCGACATTCACCACTTTCTAACCTTAATAACCCGCTTACTGGTAGAACTTAAACCAAGCCACCTTAAGCATCCGATTTCGACAATCTAATTTCTACGATTAGGCCACGTTTTCGTCGCGATGGAGGACAATCGTGCTACTATTGTCGTGCTACTATTGTCGTGCTGTTTTTTAGGTGCTGCTTTTTTTGTTGACTTGTTTGTGCTATTTATTTCGCGAGTTTGAGTTATTTTTTTATCAACTCTGCGGCGGCGTTTAGAATCGGATCGCGGGAGGCAAAGTCAGTTGGGGTTGAGTTGACCGTATGATCGGGTTCAACTCCGCGGCCTTCCAGGATTGTCTCATCAGGAAAAGCACTTTGCCATGACGGCAACATTACGGAGATTCCATGCCCCAAATCGTGAGGTTGAGGATTTCCAGAACTTCCCATGGACTTTTCACCCACCAGACAAGCTTGTTGACATTGCTTCATCATCAGCAAAAAGGCCTCATTGCTGCTCATATTGGCCGGCCCCATCAAAACAGCAACGGGACCTGCGAATGGTTTTTGGCCCGCGATAGGTTCTACGATGCGTGTTTGCCATGCGCCAAATCCATCGGGTTGTTGAGAGTCGAGAAATCGATGTTTGGCGTAGACAACTTTTTCGGCAACAAAATAAGAGGCAACTTGCTTGGCTAATCTTTCGTCGCCACCGCGATTGGGTCGGACATCGATAATAATGGCACGCCACTGATGCGCTTTGGCTAAGAAGTCGAATGCGGGTTGTAAGGCGTCGGCTCCATCGGCCCACGATGTAATCAGCAAATAACCAATATCATCACCCACCCGCGCCGTCGCAACACAACGATTGTAGTTGACCAAATCTTGAACCGATCCAACCACGGCTTTTCCGTTAAAATTTGCGGCAGGCATGACTCCTTTTGTTGTGCCTAAGGTCACGGCGCCTAGTTTGATGACGATATGCGGATCGTCGGTAACCTGTAGTTCGCGAGCCAAGTGGCGCGCAAGGGCAGCCGATGAAATGGGCTCACTAAGCTTTGCCCGGCAAGTACTCCAAACGGTGGGCCAATCGACTTTTCGCAAATCGCGATATGAATATCGTTCCTTTATCAACTCGCTCAATTTGTCAACAACCGATTTTTGTTGGTCAACCGTTAACAATGGACTCGCCTGCTTTCCGGCGGCCCGCGTGCGAAATGAAATGGGATAGGGAATCGCCGGCTGTCCATTTTTGCTGCGGCATTGCTGAGCGCTTTCGCAATTGATACTGAGGATATAATCGTGCTCGGGCTGCAAGCGGACTTGCATTTCCAACACCTTGGCATTTACCCAAGTTGGTTTTCCAACGACTTGAGGAAAGCTGGGACCACCGCCGCAAAAGGAATAACCGGCTGGCGACATCTCTTGATCAAACTCAATGCGAATCTTGGCCAGTTGCGGATCGACATCATTGTCGCCATGATCGGGAATCGCCAGAACCACTTGCGGCGGACCTTGAATCGCACTGCCCGATTCGACTCCCCAACCACAACTCCAACCAACAACCAGCAACGCGAGCAAATAAAATCGTCGCGACATTCCAGAGATCGTCATCTTGGTCCTCATCATCGGGAAAGGGGCTTAAGGCAACGGTTCAACTTCGACCGCAGCCAAACTGCTTCAAATCCAAAATCATTGTAAACAGTTTTTTTCCAATCCCAACTGCCGACAGTGATTTTCAAGTCTTCCCCTCAATGACGACTATCGACTGCATTTGGCAAAATTATTTGTTTTCATCAAGCTCTGACAGTTCGACCAAAGTCAATGGCTTGTGCCGCATAACCTGTTTCACTGATTCCAATGTTCGCTCGCTGGGATCAAATAACTGAACCAGATCCAATGTGATGTCGATGATTTCGACGCGATCACTCACCTGATCACAAGCCATTGTCACGGCGATAAAGTCTTTTTCGGCCAAGTACTCCTGGATTTGCAAATGAACCGGAACTAACAATTCATCCACGGGCACACGACCAAATCCTTGAAAATGCAGTTGTTTTTGGTGGCTGGGTCCCCACGCTTCTAGTTCCTTAATTTTTGCTTGGTCTTTGGCCTTTTTTGCAGCTTCGTACTCTTTCATTTTCTCGCCGACAGGATTGTGAATGGACGCCGCCCAAGCAATCGCAATCGCGCGACTGTCGTAAGTGCCGATCTTTAATTTTTCCCCTGCTGCATTCGCTGCTCGATCAACCTTCGGACTTAACCCTTCCACAACTAACATTCCACAGATCAATATTCCCAACACAAAATACCGCACCATTGTAAATCCCCTTACCGATTTAACCTTAACAACAACATCTCCGGTGCGCCAATGCGGCCCAACCGGTTGATCGTGCTGCTCGAAACTCAAGCAACCGCCGACGAATCCAAGCAATTTTTGTTCCATTTCATTTTTTTCTGTCATGGTGCATTTTTCCATAGTGAAACGCATCGAGCGATCCAGCACAGAACACCCATTGCACAGCGATTGACGTAGAATGTCATGTTCGTGTATTGAAGCGGGCCCAATAATTCATCGACCGTATGTCAGCAAGTTTAGTTATGTCAAATGATAAGCACATTGAAGAGAGTCAAATAAATCAGGCCAAGAGCGACGACGCATGTGCGTGGAAACCGGGCCAGCAATCCGAGTGCGGGGATACACTTTGGCAACCACCGCGGTTAGACGTGAAATTTTTTGGCTATGTTACACTCCTCTTGTGCATATTGATCGGGTTAACATTCATTCAAAATCTGGCCGCGATTGTCGTCTGGGTAGTAATTTGCCTTACCTGGTTATTTGGCTGTCCTCGTACGAAACGAGCTACGATTTCCGTAACCACAATATTGTATTTGCCCTACCTCTGGTTCGTGTTTTATCACGATCGTGGGGACAGTAATTTATCGCCATTGTTACCTATGTTGGGACATGCTTGGGGCGTATTGCCCGCGAAGTGGTTGATGAGTCTGGTTGACGTAAATGTCAAAAGCTTGAATTGGATCGCTGCGGTGACAACGATCTGCTTTTTCTTAGTTGCCGTTACAATTGTCCGGTTTTGGCCTCAATGGCGTTGGGTAGTTTTTAGCTTGGTGTTGGTCACGGCCGCCATATTCAGTGGGTTGATCTATCGCGGGCAATAGGTTTTATTAGGGCGGGAAGCGGAGGACCAGCATCAGTCGGCGTCGTTCACACTTGCCAACCGCCAGCGAAAGCTGGTGGGGGCATACTCTCAGCTAACAGCCAGCGAAAGCTGGTGGGGGCATTCTCCTGCCAACCGCCAGCGAAAGCTGGTGGGGGCATACTCTCAGCTAACAGCCAGCGAAAGCTGGTGGGGGCATACTTCCAGCTAACTCACCGCAAGGCCCGCAATGCGAGTCTGAGGGTTATTCAGATTGTAAACACCAAGTAACCGTTTCAATCGATGCTTTAGACTGGGGAGTAGCGACCAGATCAATTGAGTTCGATAATATTCAAAAGGCAATCAGCCACTCATTAGAGGATCCGTTTCCATGTCTGGGCTAAAAATCTACATTGTGTTCATCGTATTTCTCACCGGACTGTGGCTGACATCGGACGGTCACGGCCAAATGTTTGGCAATCGCCGCGTTGGGGAACCTTTGGGACGTCGGGCCGGTCCTCAATCTCAAGCGGGCGCTGCCAACCAAGGGACGCTGCAAGGCTCCGAACGATTCCTGCGGGAGAACCGCGGCGCGAATCAATTTGTGGGCAGTGACACGCGAGATGTCTCTAGTTTCGTTGGCCAAATTAATGCAGGCGAACAAACCATGAACGTCGCACCGGCAATTGAGGGAGTCAATCGGCCCGACATGTCAACCGTCATCAATCGTCCCATCCGACCGCGGCGGCCTAACGGTCCACTGGATCCGCCTCTGAGCTTGGGTTTCCAGCTTGAGCCCGAAACCATTGCTCGGCACGTCGTGAAAGCTCAGACGTCGATCGATCGCTCATTGTCCGTTCCATTTGAAAACCAGATCGAGGTGTTGGTGGAAGACCAGACAGCCATCCTGCGCGGTGAGGTTCGCGACGTGGAGCAGTCTCGTTTGGCGGAAATAATTGCCCAGATGGAGCCTGGGATTGTGACAGTACAGAACCAGTTGACGATCCGCCAGCCACCATCACTCGAGAATCGTTAGTCGTCGCTCCCGCGTCAAAACTTGCCGGCTGAACAAAATTGTCAGGACGTTGTTCAATTCTGTCTGGCTGACCACGGTCGATGGAGTCAATTCGCTCCGCGTTAATTGGCACGCCCCGCTCGGGAACTCCAGTTCCGGAAACGGATGGGATGGTTGCATTCGCATCAGTATTGGTGACCGGCGTTGTTTTTGCCAACCGTTGAGAAAAACTTGGCGTGAGCTCAATGGTCTCTGATCGGATTTCGCGACCCAACGAAGGTTGCTCGGCATTTTTTGCGGCAGCAAATTCTTGATAGCTTACGGGTCTCACTTCGCCGTCCACCTTCTCGACCGGCGTCTCTTTCGCGACTTTGGCCGCGCCCGACCCCACCATGACTTTCTTCGTCAGACTCGATAAAACGGTTTCGCCATGGATGCTCTCGAACTTGGCGACCAAACTAAAATGCTGTGTCGGCGCATTCCCATCGGCTAATGGCACCCAAAAACTATACGACGGTCCTAAATCGGACTTACTGAAATGTTGCGGCAAGACCTCTGCCGGAAAAACAAATTTATATTTGGCCGCTGGGTCTTGCGTATTAATATTGTGATCGTCAAACACAAAAATTGTCAGTTTTCCATCAACCTCTATTGGTTTTTCTTGGGCATCGAAAAAAATCATGCGGCCGCCGAACCCGCGTTGCGCCGGTTTACCGGTTTGTGAATGAACCGCTTCGGTCCAAACGGCGAGTATATGATCGATCACTGCAGGCTTTTCTTCCTTGACCCAAGGCATTTTTTCCGGGATTTTCAATGTCTGACAACCGGTCAAGCTTAATATTCCCAGCCCAATTGACGCCAATACGATCGCCCACGGATTGCCCGGGTGAATTCTTTTGCCACTAGATTCCATTGGCACTAAGTTCGATTTCAGCATTTCGTCAACTTTCCTTGAACGTACGATCGTTTGCCAATATCTAATATCCATGTTTAACCGACGAGCGTGACGCCCATCAGTTTAATTAGTTTCGATCACGGGGCTGTAACCCGCGCGACTCGGGGATTAGGCCATTTCGCATTTCATTTGGTGGTGGTCGAACCGCGTTTGGTTCATCGATTGCCCTTTCGTAGTCTAACGCGGGATCGCGTTCGCGGTTATTTGGCCAAGTGGACGACTCGGCGGGCGGCGTCATCGGCGACTGCCCCGGATAGAACTCTTGGGTTTGCGGCGAATCGTAATCCAACATGACCGGATTAAACGCACTGTCTAAACTGCCGTGAATTTCTTCAACATCACATAAACACCAATTCATGCGGGCGAATTCCATTTGCTGCATTCGCATTTCATCGGCGCGATCGCGAATCACATAAGGCGTCATCACAATCAACAATTCGGTACGTTTGGTCGTATCGCTTTCATAGCGAAACAAATTTCCCAATAGCGGGATATCTCCGAGCCAAGGCACCTTGCGCTCAACTGATAGCGAGCGTTTGGTTATCAATCCACCCAAAATAATCGTTTCGCCGTTGGCGGCACTCACGGTCGCTTGAGCTGTGGTTGTGTCGACTCGAGGTGATCGAATAATATTACCGTTAGGCGAAACGGACACTGGAATTCCCTCAGTCTCCGGTCCCAATCCGGATCGTTCGGAATCGACTTCCATGACGACGGTGCCATCGGGACTGATGCGCGGTGTCACCCCCAAAATCAAACCAACATTTTCCAAAGCAATACTATTAGACTGCCCGGCTTGGTTGACGGTCGATCCGATGATCCGCGGAACTCGCTGGCCGACTTGTATAAAGGCCGGCTGATTATCGAGGGTTCGAATTTGCGGTCGACTTAAAATTTCTAAACGTCGGCATTCCTGCAAGGCTCGCAATAGTACGCTGATGCTCTCGCTACTAGCCGAAAGTACCAAGCCACCAAATCCTAATTCGGAATTGACCCGGCCCAAATTGAAATTGCTTAGTCCTTGCGTCCCAACCACATTTGAGCGGGCCAGCGATGTCGAACTGCCACTGTTACCCAGGGGACTATTATTGAATTCATAACCCGGTGTATTGGAGGCGGCTCGGACGAGCTGCTCGGTCGTCGTAACAACTCCGGCCGGGGTTGAACTAGACGTAGTCTGTGTGGTCGTTAACAAATTGCCCAACAAACTGCGGTCAAAGAGAACCGAGTCCTGCAATCCAACTTCCAGCCCAAACTCACGGGCATTATCCAATGTAATCTCAGCGATCATGACTTGAATCATGACTTGTGGTGGCGGCTCATCCAATTGATTGATCAATGTCTCAATCTCCGAGAAAAACCGCGGCGTTGCGCTGAGGATCAATCGATTGCCGATCGGCTCCGGAACCACAATCACTTCGCGTTCCAATTGCTCAAATGGACTGACATTGCCCATTCCCGTTTGTTGGACTTGTCGTTCCGATCGCAAAAAGTTGTTAATGGCATTGGCAACATCCGTGGCCGGGGCATTTTTAAGCCGATAGACCATGTTTCGTCGTTCAGAAAATTCTTTCTCATCCAGTCGCATTAATAAGGCTTGGATAATCCGCAGATCACCTTCAGATCCCGTGGCAATAATTGAGTTGGTTCGCGTGTCAACCGAAAATCGCAAGGGAGCAAGCGATGTTTCCACCGGATCGCTGGACATCTTTAACATCGGACGATCACTCGATTGCTCGGGCATGAGACTCCGCAACATTTGCACTAAAGTCCCCGCATCGCCATGTTCGATCCGGAATACTTTGAGCTGAGCGGTCGATCCGGCGACATCTAGCTGTTTGACCAGTGCTTCCAAAAGATCCATGCTTTCTGGCGGGCCCGATAGAATCAAAGTGTTATTGACCGGATTGGGTGTAATTTGAACATCCTCTAATACTCCGGCTTGTAACAATGATTCGCCTTGACTGCCGGCAGCAACTAGTTCCATCCAAGCGGCCTGTTGTTGTTGTCCCGTTCCGGTTGCCGCCCGTATGGCGTTCTGCAAAGTTACTGCCAACTCCGCCGCGATCGCATACTGTACCCGAACGATCCGCGCTTGCTGTCTGCGCTGGTATCCAGGTACATCGAGTTGCTCGACAAAACGACGGACTTCATCTAAGTCCCGCGGCGAAGCAAACACCACCAATGAATTCGACCGAGGGTCAGCAATCACTTGGACTCGCGTCCCGAGGCCATCGCGCCCTTGCAGAAAACTCAACAACGAGGTTTGCAATGGCTGAGCTTCCGCATGACGCAAACGAAAAACTTCAAATTGTGTAGCCGGATCGACAGGCTGGTCGAGTTTTTGAATCAAGTCGACAACGGCAGTTACCGCCTCACCCCAACCAATCACCAACAGCGCGTTGGGTTTGCCCAACGCGGTAACCGTCACTCGACCCACTCGCCCAGAAATTAAATCAGTACTGGTCGCTTGAATAATTTTTTGCACACTGTCACTGCGGCTATGGGCCAGCGAGATGATTTGCACTTCCGGCTGACTATCCGCACTTAATCGCTCCAACTCTTGAATAATTCGACTAAGTTCTTGGACTTCGTTTTGACGACCACGCAAAATAATTACGCCTAAGTCCGGTAACGTCTCTACTTGTACCGATTGACTCAATTGCCGCATCAGGTCGGATTGTCGTTGCTGGTTAGTCAAAGGATCCTGCGGCTGATTGGGGTCAACAGGCAATTCACCGGGCAATGTGCCGCGCGATTCTTGGGGCAACGGAGATTGATTTGTGGTGTTCGGTAGAGACTGCGGCAATCCGGGCAATGGATCTTGCCGGCCTGACATCCGCACGGGCGTATTGCCGACCATTGGCCCGGTTGTTGTCGGAGCCCGGTTGGGCTCCCAAGACGCCTCATCACCAGCCAGTGGTTGGTTCGCGCCATATGCGTCCAAAATTCGCTGCACCGAAAAACTTGATGCATTGCGATACGCTAAGATACTGGGCGGATCGGTCTGAGAACTTTCTTGATCGAGTTTTACAAGTAACTTCGAAAGCTGCACGACGGCTTCGGCCGGCCCTTGCAAATTTACAATCGGTTGCTGCCAGTCCCATCCGATTTGCAATTTCTGGTGATCGCCTAGTTCCAGCTCATGCGTCACGATGTTGCCTTGGTTCCGGGATCGCAGCTGCGCCGGAAATAAACTCTCCAGTACATTCTGAACGTGCTCTAAATGTGTCCGACGCAAGTACACTTGATGCGAAAAACTCTGTTCCTCCGCAGTGACCGCTCCTCCCGAAACGCTGGGCAATGTTGGTCGTTGTCCGGGCAATAACGTCGAATCAGCCGACGCGAGCTCTCGAGGTACAGACGAATCCAACGCGTGATCGAGTTCCGAAATCCATCGATCACAATTGTCTAATAGCGCCGCATCGCCAAATATGACGATTTCATCCGTGCGACTGGGATTTACAAAAATCTGCACCGCTGATCGACCGGCAAGTACTTGTCGCAGTTGACGTTCCACGCTGTCGGCATTTTGATTGCGAAGTGCATAGCGACGAAACGACCCCTGCGCCGGGTCCAACTGATTGGATTGCGGTGCGATCGACGACGGTTGATAAGCGATGGCGTATTGGCTGGCAATTACCATGAATGCCGTGACCAGTGTCGAACTAATTCGAACTCGCCAAAAACCCGGATATCTACCAGGCAAAAAGGTGTTCATTGAACCTTCCTTGGTCAACACACTAGTTAATGTCCGCCATAATTTCCCTGCGGAATTGGCGAAGATTAGAAAAACTCGCGACGTACGTCAACCCAAAACGAACTAATGTTGGCAAAGTGGGCAAGTTGGCAAAGTGGGCAAATTGGCAAAGTGGGCAAAGTGGCAAAGTGGGAAGTTTGGCGTAGTGGGAAGTTTGGTAAAGCGGAAAGAGTTGGCATCCTGAACAGATTTGAGTCGGAGAGTTGTAAATAATCGTGTCGGCCTGAGGACAGGCCGACCTACT
>JBGSMY010000004.1:0-9114 GCA_041739975.1 Pirellulaceae bacterium | reverse complement strand
AAGATGATTGGAATTGGGGCAATGCATAGTCGCGTTATCTAAATAATTTGACCTCGGTCGCGCTGTCCCCAAATCTTCTTGTCCCCCAATCTTCTTGTCCCCCAATCTTCTTGTCCCCCAATCTTCTTGTCCTCAAATCTTCTTGTCCTACTGACCTCCCGGCACTTGTTCGTAAAAAGTCGGAGCGCCTGGGCCGACTGGAATCCCCAGCAAAAAGACCCAGATATAAAAGAACACCGTCCAGAAAATTATAAACGTTACCGAATACGGCAACATCGTACTGATAATCGTCCCCATTCCGGCCCGTTTGTCATAGCGACTAATCAGCACAAAAATCATGCCGAAATAGGTCATCATCGGAGAGATCACGTTGGTGCACGAATCGCCAATCCGATAAGCACACTGAATCACTTCGGGACTATACCCCACGATCATCAACATCGGGACAAACACGGGGGCCATAAAAGTCCATTTCGCACTGGCGCTTCCCATAATTAAATTGACCAGCGCACATACTAAAATAAACAGTACAAAAACTCCGGCATTATCCAAGTTCATCGCTTTGATCGCTTGAGCTCCTTGAACAGCCAAGATTGTTCCCAAATTCGTCCATTCAAAGAACTTGACAAACTGCGCCGCAAAGAAAACTAACACGATATAAGATCCCATCGAGGTCATCGATTTTGACATCGATTTGATCACATCGTTATCGCTGCGAATTGTTCCCACCACCCAGCCATAGACAATTCCAGGAATCAAAAACGCGATAAAAATAATCGCGACAATTCCCTCCAAAAACGCAGCCGATTTGGCTTTTTCAGTAACGCCTACTCCCAACGCACCAAACCAAGGCAACCCGTTCCATGATTCTGGAATGCCCAAGCCCTTGATTGCTTCGGGCGGCAAACTCAAATAGATCAAGCCCAAAGATAAAATTACAACGGTCCAAGCCGCCGCAATCAACCCGCGAATTTCTCGCGGCGTTACATTTTGTAAATTGGGAGCGGATAGCCATTCGGGGTCGCCATGTTCGGTGGAATAGGTCCCCAATTTCGGTTCGACAATTTTCAATGAAACCCAAGTGCCTACGATTGTCACTAAAAATGTACTGGCGAACATAAAGTAAAAATTGCAGGCCGGATTAACTTCATAACCCAGGTACCCAGTGGCGGGATTGGCGGGTGAAATGATTTGGGCCGCAGGAGTCGTAATGCCCGACAACAACGGATCGACGGTGCCCAATAATAGGTTTGCACTATAGCCGCCCGATACTCCGGCAAATGCGCAGGCCAACCCAGCGATCGGGTGCCGACCTAAAGAATAGTAAATCGCCGCCCCTAAAGGAATGATCACAACATATCCGACTTCAGAAGCAGTATTGGAGACCACTCCCGCAAACAGCAGCGCCATCGTCACCAAGTGTTTGGGGGCGCGCAAAATAACAAGACGAATTACAGCTGAAATCAGCCCACTGTGTTCTGCAACACCCACACCCAACAATGCAACCAGCACCGTGCCCAACGGTGCAAACCCAACAAAATTGCTGACCAAATGCGTCGTTATCCAGCGCAAACCAGCAGAATCCAACAGAGAATTAACATGGACTAATCCATCGGGCGAACGTCCCGCAGCATTCTCAGGGCGAGGATCAATTGCCGACCACTCAAAATAGACCCCCAAGCCGCTTAAAATCACCGTCGCCACAGCAAACATTGCGAACAAGGTCACTGGATGAGGCAACAAGTTGCCCGCCCATTCTACAAACCCCAGAAATCGATCGACCCATCCTTTTCGTGGTTTCGGTATAGACGTTCCCTGGCTCATCGCTTTGTCCTCGCCATTTCAAGCGAGGCCCCTTTGAGGTGACATGGACTCACGAACAAAAATGAAATCGCTATAGTACCAGACAAATCGGCAACTGTCGCCCAACATTCTGACAAGGAAATTCTGTGGAAGTATTTTGGCGTTGGGGTCTTATCATTTTGGCCGCAGCCCTGCGATTGGGTATCGCCATTCACGACCCCCTGTGGCTCGATGAACGTCATACGCTCTGGACCGTTCAAAGTCCTTGGAGTGAAGTTGCCGCTCGCGCGGCCGCTGGCAACCAGTTCCCCGTCTATTTTTGGCTCAACTGGTTCTGCTGCGGTGGCAATCTCGCCTCGGTGCCATTGGCGCTGCGGGGTCTGTCCCTGATCAGCGGCGTGGCTTTGGTCTGGTCGGCTGGCTGGATCGCTTTTCGCGCTACCGGCAATCGTTTTTCCCAACTCGCTGCAATTGCGTTATTGGCCATCGATAGTTCGCTACTGTTCCTCAGTTCCGAAGCCCGCCCCTACAGTTTGTTGCAACTGGTCGCTTTGTGGCAAGTTTTCCTTTTAATCGAAACGGTTGCCGTTCAAACTGAATCAAATTATGTGAATCGCCGAGCCGTATACTGCTGGCTGCTCGCCGTAATCGGACTGTGCATCCATCCGATCATGATGATATTGGTTTGCGCAGAATGTTGCCTTTTGTTGATTGTCAGCGTTGGTCAATTTATATGGCGCCATCGAAGCCACGATGGTGGCGATCGACATACAATTCTGGCGAACGTTTACCGGCAAAGCAGTCTGTTTATCGCATTAGGCTTGGGCGTCGCGCTCAGTTGGTTCTGGCTCAACAGCCATTCTGCGGCCTGGCGTCAACGCGAGCTGTGGCAATCCGTAACCAGCTCGAAACTTGTACTGGGCACATTCACGAACGAAATGTTGATTGGCGTGACAATTTTGGGTATTGCTTGTTGGAAGTTGACCTTGCGACAATCCGGAGGACAAAATGCGACTAATTTGATTGGCTGGAGAGCCAAAGACCTTTCACTTGTGATCTGGGTCTCGCTGTTCTTGATTTGTTTGTTGACGATTGTTGCGGCGGAGGAATTGAATTGGTTATCGCTTGCGCTGCCGCGATATCTTTCAATGGTTCAGATATTCCCAATATTGGCTGCGGCGATGTTGTTAGCGCCGGCGTCGCAATCACAATCCAAAAGACCAAGACGGTTCGCCGTGGGATTAAGTCTACTAGTATTGTGGTGTATAAGCGACGCCATGTTTTATGGCAGCGTATGGCTTAAATTTTCATTGGCATCTACGCCGCGTTATTCGTGGTTTTGGCAGTCAATTTCGCAGGCCACATGGCTACCACAACGATTTGAAAATTGGCACCAAGTTCAACAAGCTTGGTTGCGGGAAATCCCGCGCCGCCCGCTCTTTATCGTCGGAAATATTCTGGAAGACGAACAATTGGCCGATGGTAAACCGGATTGGACTCGGGCGACCAGCGGAATTGCGTTGATCGATTATCTCAAATTTCCATTGGCCGCGGGGCTCGATCCGACTGATTACAACTTACTTCAGCCCCTGTCGACCTTTGCCACGCCGCGTTTGCGACCTGAGCATTGGGCACTAATTAAGCAGAGTATGTCCTTTGTTTGCGTGGTCCGTGGAGATCGGAAACTTGCCACCGAAGTGATCGACGAGTTCGCCCGATTTGCGGAAAAATATGACCACCGCTTGGTTTGGGAATTACGGGATGCGGACAACTGGGACAGCGATTTGTACTGGTTGGTTATGACGGCGGCTCCGGACAATGCAAACGCTGTGGACTGAAAAGCTCTAAATCGAATGGCGGCGAATAGCCCAAGATCAAATCGCCGATCAACTGCGCCGTAATTGGCGATAATTGTAGTCCAATGCGAAAGTGTCCCGTGGCCACCCAAGCGTTTTCAAAGCCGGAGACACGGCCCAAATATGGCATCCCATCATAACTTGCCGGACGCAAGCCAGCCCACTGTTGAACGCAGCGATCGGGCGATAATATCGGAAAATAGTCCTGAGCAAATTGCTGTAAAGTTGCGATGCCAGCGGCCGTCGGCGCTGCGTCAAATCCAACTTCTTCGACAGTTGAACCCACCAAAACAAAACCATCGCGGCGCGGGACGATGTAGCGAGAACGGTCGTTGACAATCGGACATCCAAGCGGTTTATCGAGTTGAAACAACAACATTTGTCCGCGGACCGGGGTCAAAGGCAATGTCGCCCCGGCGTTGGCCAGCAGGCTTTGCGACCAAGCACCGGCGGTAACACAAACATCATCACAAGGAAGACGTTCGTCGTCGTTAATAAAAACTTGGAGTCGATTCGCTTGAGCCTCGACGCGGCACTGCGTCTCTTGCCGGCGCACCGTGCCGCCAAGTTTTATTATCGCCGTCTCCAGGGCACGTAAGTGATGCGGATTTCGAATCTGTCGTTCATCGGGCAAATAAACCGCGTGAATAACGGGAGTCGCTGGTTGCCAATGCGGTCCGAGAATTTGCGGCAACTGTTCGCGGGGTAATTCTGTCGCCTCCACGCCCTCGTCTTGCCATTGCAAAAGTTGGCCGTGTAGCACAGCTGTTTCGCCGGCAGTTCTCGCCAAATACACTCCGCCGCAACGCTGGTACTGATTGTCGATGCCAGTGAGCTGAAACAACTCGGCGGACCATTGGCGATGCAATTCGTTGCTGAGTCCCGCTAAACGGTCTAGCAAATGCGTTGCTGATATGGCACTTGCGGGCACTAGAATTCCCGCTCCAGCCCAAGACGCGCCGCCGCGAGCTCCAGCCAGATCGATCACCGTAACTTTACAGCCCCGTTTAAGCAACTCATAGGCTACAGCCAGGCCAACTGCGCCAGCGCCCAAAATTGAAATATGCTTTGTCGCAGTCACTTCGCAACCTTCGGATTCCATCTCAAAAACTGGCACAAAATTGATTCCGCTGTGAGTCTAACAAATTCTAGTCGCCCGCAGCATGTGCACCCAAACGGCGACCAATGATCGCCAGCCGACAGCAACTCGACTGTCCTCAATCGATTCGCCCTCGATATTAGCTCGATTGTCGCCAATCGATCCGCCGCCCATCTTGCGCGAGTCACCCAGCGTCGCCGTCGCCGCCAACAGTAGTCAATTGCCAAAATCAGGTTATGATCAGAGAGGAACCGAGGGGCAAGACCAATGCAAATGCGGGGCGAAACGCATCAAGGGCTAACATGGCTGAATTGAATGCAAAAGAATTCTTGGAAGTGGTCAAAAAAAGTGGCGTCGTAGAGGAAGCGAAACTCAAATCAGCGCTGGCCGAACTATCCAAAATTGCGGCGGGCCAGCCGGTCAAAACGCCTCAACTAGCTGATCATTTGATCGCCAGCGGTTTGATTACCAACTGGCACCGCGAAAAACTTGAAGCTGGAAAATACAAAGGCTACTTTTTAGCTCAGTACAAATTGCTCGGGCATCTGGGCAGCGGCGGGATGAGCAGTGTGTATTTGGCCGAACATGTGCTTTCGGGTCATCGCCGCGCAATAAAAGTTTTGCCGAAACATCGCGTATCGGACAAAAGTTACCTCGATCGTTTCTATCTCGAGGGTCGAGCGGCTGCCGCGCTGAATCACCCACATATCGTGCGAATTTACGATCTGACCAACGTCGACGATACCCATTTTATGGTAATGGAATATGTCGAAGGTATTGACTTGCAGCAACTCGTAAAACAGGACGGACCGTTGGCCTACGATCGCGCCCTAAATTACATTCAACAAGCGGCTGAGGGCTTGGAACATGCCCACGGACGCAACTTGGTACATCGCGATATCAAACCTGCAAATCTGCTGTTGAACAAAGAGGGGGTGATTAAGATCCTCGACTTGGGTTTGGCGCTAATGCGCGACGACCAAGAATCACTAACGTTACTACACAATGAAACGGTAATGGGAACCGCGGACTATTTATCGCCTGAACAAGCCGTCAATAGTCATGAAGTAGACCACCGCGCTGACTTTTATAGTTTAGGTGGAACGTTGTACTTTTTGTTGTCTGGGCATCCGCCATTTCCCAAAGGCACAATTGCACAGCGAATTGCGTTGCATCAGACCAAGTCGCCCCAGCCGATTGCGGTCGAGCGTCCGGACTGTCCGACCGCCGTTCAACAGTTGGTTGACCAACTGATGAACAAAAAACCTGATCAGCGATTTGCCACTGCAAAAGACCTCATTCGCGCTATTAAAAGGTTGCGTTTTAGTATGCAGGCGGCCAGCCAACCGAGTGGGACAAATCAGGAATCAGCGTCATCAAAAAAAATGACCGTCACACCTACAGCTGTGGCTCCTGCAACTGCGGTTCGCGGCGGAACCTTTAGTCCCCAGGACTCGGTCGCTACCGCAGCTAAATCGGTAAACGAATCGGTTGCAAATGAGCAGTCACAACATGATGTGGCTTGGCAAGATCAAGTGGTTGCGGTAGGCAAGTCGGGGTTGCACGAGTTGGCAACAGCTGTAAAGAGCGAATCGTTGGGGTTGAGCGGTGCGGGAGCGACCGGTGGCCGACGCAAACGCAAACAAAAATCATATGCCGTATTGTATGGATTGATTGCCATTATGTTTTTGATTTTGCTGGGGATCTTAGTCGCCGTTTTGACGCTGATGACTTAGTTGGTCAAACTTCAGTCTATCGAGGCGCGTTCGCTGCATTGGGATTGCCCCGAATAATTACTGCTCGATTGATATTCGGGGTTTGGAATCCGTAGTACGATAGGGCGGTAAAGGTGATCGAGAGGATTTCGCAATTTAAGTTTTTCGTGAGTATCCCATGACGTTAATACGCCCGGCCGCGACGGAGCACGCGGATTATTTTTCTGGTTATGTTCGTTTAGTGCCCGCAGGCGACTTGTTGGAAATTTTGGAACAGCAAATATCCGAGATGCATGAGGTTTTTGGAATGCTTAGTGGTGATCAGGCGAATGTATTGCATCCGCCTTATACCTGGACGCTTAAGCAGGTTTTGGGGCATTTGATTGATGGAGAGCGGGTTTTTGGCTATCGGATGCATCGATTTGCTACGGGTGATGGCGTGGAAGCGGCGGGGTTTGATGAAAATTACTGGGTTGCCGCCATGGATTATGGGGGGGTTGGCGTGGGGGTATTGTTGGACGAGTGGATATCGCTGCGACAAGGGAACATCGCGTTGGCGATGCGAATCAAGCCTGACCAATGGTTGCGAGAGGGCATTTCGGCTGGAAAACCGATTACGGTGAGGGCGATTGGGTATATATTGGCCGGCCATATTTTGCATCATTTGCGGATTGTACGAGGTCGCTTGGGGGTTGAGTAACTTTGGATTTAGGCGAGCGAGCGGTTCAGTGGCGGTTTGATGTCGGGTTCGATGATTGGGGGACGTCGTGGGAATGGCAAGATTTGTTTAGAACCTTTGCGCGAATGGGCCCACAGCCAGCGAAAAACTCGAAAAAACGAGAATTGAGTTTCGCGCGAGGGAGTGCCTTTCCCGGTGCATTGTGGGCGGACAGGTAGCCCTTGCGCGATAATTTGGCGAACTGAGATTTAAAATCTGAAAAAAAACTATCTAGCCCCTTGCGATAGAAACCGAACTTAATATACTTCGAATCCTCACACACGAGACGCGAACGATTAACGACGCGTTTCTATCAGTGAGAGATTTTTTCGTTGGCGAATTTTTTAGTGCTAATTTTTCTCGGCTCGCCTTGACAGGCTTTGAGAGACCGATAGAATGGTTAGCTTCCACCAAAATTTAGCTTGCCTCGGGCGGTCTCGTGGCTGGATGAATGCGAGAGCGACCCAAGTTGGAAAACTCTTACTGACTAGACGGTTAATTGATTGTTTGTTCGATTGCTGTTTAGATAATTACTGATTCGATAGCTGGCTAGTTTTAATTGACTGGTTGAGTATTGGGTGGTCGATTATTGGTGGGCTGAGTATAGGACATGCTGATTTAGGGCATGTTGAGTTAGGGTAGGCTGAAAGACACATCCGTGAGTGTTTTTCGTTTCATGGGTTGAAATGACTGAATGAAACGAAAAGTTCTCATTGATTTGAGGGCGAATTGCCGAACATGATTCGGCGCCGATGAGTGAACCTGCGACGAGCAGACCGTAGCTGATCGGTAGAGATCTTTGACAATTTGGTATGTGATAAAGATGGCATCTTAACGGCCATTGATATTGCGGATGGCTTTAGATTTAGCGGTTGATTCTTTCGGGATGAGATTGTTGGGTGTGGAGTCGAAGTAGTATTGATGACTGTTTAAAAAACCACTCTTAAGTAGCGCCGCAACATTTGAGACCGTGAGGTTTTAAAGTGTTGCAAGTACAAAAGTAAGAGCGGCAATCGTTACCAATTTGATATAGTAGCAATTTGCCAATGTTCTCTTTCGGGAGAGGATTGGATAAATGTGGTCAAGCTACTAAGGGCGCATGGGGGATGTCTAGGCATCAGAAGGCGAAGAAGGGCGTGGAAGTCTGCGAAAAGCCTGGGGGAGTAGACAAACGTACATTGATCCCGGGATTCCTGAATTAGCATACACTGAATCCATAGGTGTATAGCGGCCAACCCAGGGAACTGAAACATCTCAGTATCTGGAGGAAAAGAAAGAGAAATCGATTCTGTCAGTAGCGGCGAGCGAAAGCGGAAGAGTCTAAACCGTGGGGGTTTCCCCTGCGGGGTTGTAGGACCATTCACATGGGAAGAGTTCTGGTTAGCGGAATGGCGTGGAAACGCCAACCATAGGGGGTGAAAGTCCCGTACGCGAAAACTTCGAACCTCTCGAATGGCACCTGAGTAAACCGAGTCACGTGAAACCTCGGTTGAATCGACGGGGACCATCCCGTAAGACTAAATACTCTCTGATGACCGATAGTGAACTCAGTAGCGTGAGCGAAAGATGAAAAGAACCCCTTCTAGGGGAGGGAAAGAACCTGAAACCATGTGCCTACAAGCGGTCGGAGCACTATGATTCGTTCAGTGTGACGGCGTGCCTTTTGCATAATGATCCGGCGAGTTATCGTCATCGGCCAGGTTAAGGCCTTACGGGCTGGAGCCATAGGGAAACCGAGTGTGAATAGCGCGACATGTCGTTGGCGGTAGACGCGAAACCTAAGTGATCTACCCATGAGCAGGTTGAAGCGCGGGTTAAACTGCGTGGAGGACCGAACCCACTTGGGTTGAAAACCGAGGGGATGACTTGTGGGGAGGAGTGAAAGTCTAATCAAACTGGGAGATAGCTCGTTCTCTCCGAAAT